>DMOO01000197.1 GCA_003456855.1 Sphaerochaeta sp. | reverse complement strand
AGTTCTATGGAGCCAACCGTACAGGTCGTTTCAGCGGAAGACTTGTGCAGTTGCAGAATCTTCCCCAGAACCATCTTCCGGATCTCTCACAGGCGAGATCCCTGGTGCGTAGTGGTAACTATGAGGCGCTTTCTTTGCTGTACGAGGATGTTCCTGCAACACTCTCACAGCTCATAAGGACCGCCTTTGTCCCTGCTGACGGAACTCGCTTCATCGTATCCGACTTCAGTGCAATCGAGGCCAGGGTTATAGCCTGGATGGCCGGAGAACAGTGGAGGATGGATGCCTTTGCAAATGGAGACGACATCTACTGCGCCAGTGCATCGCAGATGTTCCATGTTCCTGTGGAGAAGCATGGACAGAATGCCGAGCTCAGACAGAAAGGCAAGATTGCTGAATTGGCGCTCGGGTATGGTGGATCTGTAGGTGCTCTCACTGCGATGGGTGCACTTGATATGGGACTTGATGAGGAGGAGCTTCAGCCACTGGTCAACGCTTGGAGAACTGCTTCACCTAACATAGTTCGCTTCTGGTGGGATGTGGACAGTGCCGCCATTGGAGCGATCAAGTACCGCACGATTTCAAAGACCCATGGAATCCTGTTCACCTATCGCAGCGGCATGCTCTTCGTGACTCTACCTTCAGGCAGGAACCTCACTTACGTAAAGCCAAGGATAGAGACCAACCAGTTCGGAGGAGAATGCATCACATACGAAGGTGTAGGTGGAACCAAGAAGTGGGAACGTCTTGAGACCTATGGCCCGAAGCTGGTGGAGAACATCGTCCAGGGAACTGCCAGGGACATCCTCTGCCATGCAATGAAGAATCTCAGGGACTGCATGATTGTAATGCACATACATGATGAGCTCGTGATCGAGGCTCCTTCAGACCTGACCCTTGAATCCGTATCAAGCCGGATGGCCATTACTCCTGAGTGGGCTGACGGTCTTTTGCTTCGTGCAGATGGCTATGAAACCTACTTCTACAAAAAAGATTGAGAATGTTTCGTCAAAACGGAAATTCCTGTCCATTGGGATAGTGAAAGGTGAAAAGAACACCCGAAGGAGACGTTTATGAGTATCGATATCCATAACCACGAAGGCTATGTGGATCCTACTCCGTATCACGCACTGAAGAAGGAGAGCAGGGCACTCAGAGCATTCAGGCCAATTGTCTACATCTGCTCTCCATATTCAGGGGATGTCCAGAGCAATGTCGAGAACGCCAGAAAGTATTCACGGTTCGCAGTGGACAAGGGCTATATCCCAATAGCCCCGCATCTGCTGTTTCCACAGTTTCTGGATGACAACGATGAGGCAGAGCGCAAGCTGGGGCTTTTCTTCGGTACTGCCATCATGAGCCGATGCTCGGAGATTTGGGTTTTCGGAGACAAGCCGACGCACGGCATGAGGTCCGAGATCAAACGGGCCGTCTGGAAGAACTACAGGATCCGTTTCTTCACGGAAGATATGGAGGAGGTTAAAAAGTGAACATTACGGTTTTCGAGGCGGATTGCACGGGACAGCCTGCCAATTGCCTATATCCGCACGAAATAGACATATGCGACAAGAAGTCTTTGGAGAGGGCTTTCAGTTATGACTATGTGTGTGCCAAGTACAAGCGCGGCTATCGTAGCAACGATAATTTCATCGGAAGCGACTGTCTTCCCGTCGACTGTGACAACGACCACACAGAGAATCCGACCAAGTGGGTGACTCCGGCAGATGTAGCTGAAGCTTTCCCTGATGTAGCGTTTGTTGTCCATTACAGCCGCAATCACATGAAAGAGAAGAATGGACGACCGGCCAGACCCAAGTTCCATGTTCTGTTCCAGATCGACCCGGTGATGGATGTAACTGAATACAGCAACCTCAAGAAGCGGGTATGTGACATCTTCCCGTACTTCGATACCAAGGCTCTGGATTCTGCCAGATTCTTCTTTGGTACCAAGGATCCGAAAGCTGAGCTGTTCGACGGTCCGATGACCCTTACCACATTCCTTGACGATGAGTTCGATGCCGGGATGGAAGAGGGCAGCTACGGCGATATGGTCATTGAGCAGGGAAACCGCAACGATACGATGTCCAAGTATGCAGGAAGGATTCTCAAGAGGTACGGAAACACCGATGAAGCGAGAAAGCGCTTTGATGAGCTTGCCTCCAAATGCAATCCGCCACTGGAACAGGGTGAACTGGACTCCATCTGGCGCAGCGCACAGCGGTTCTTCGGTAAGGTCTCATCACAGAAGGACTATATTCCGCCTGAGAAATACAACCTCAACCTTCAGCTGAAGCCCGATGACTACTCGGATGTAGGGCAGGCAGAGGTGCTCTCAAGGGAGTACGGCGACAGGCTTCGCTACAGCCCGTCGACAGACTATATCGTCTACAACGGCCAGTATTGGGAGGAATCCGCACCCAAGGCCCAGGGTATGGCTCAGGATCTTACCGACAGACAGCTTGAGGAGGCAGAGGTTGAGATCCGCAAGGCCACAGCAGAATTGGAACAACTTGGAGCCTGGCAGATGCTTGCCACTTCAGGCAAGAAAGCTGTCAGCGCCTTCAATGCCCAGCAGGAGCGTGCCTTCCAGCGCTATGAGACAGCAACTTTATATCGTAATTATGCCATCAGGCGCAGAGACTCCAGGTATATCACATCTGCATTAAAGGAAGGGCGGCCTAAGTTGGAGATCGACCAGAAGCAACTGGACTCAGACGGATATCTGTTGAACACTCCCTCCGGAACCTATGACCTGAGAAGAGGCCTTGATGAGGTTCGAGAGCATTGCGCAGATGACTTCATAACCAAGATGACAGCGGTGGATCCGTCCGATGAAGGCAAGGATCTTTGGCAGTCGGCGCTTCATACGTTCTTCCTTGGAGACAGCGAGCTTGTAAACTACGTACAGGAGATCGTTGGGCTAGCGGCAATCGGCAAGGTCTGCATCGAGGCTCTTATCATCGCTTACGGTGAAGGCCGAAACGGAAAGTCCACCTTCTGGAACACAATAGCCAGGATACTTGGAAGCTATGCCGGAAACATGTCTGCAGATACACTGACGGTCGGATGCAAGCGAAACGTCAAACCTGAACTCGCTGAGGTCCGGGGCAAGAGGCTGATTATCGCTGCAGAGCTCGAGGAAGGCATGCGGCTCAACACTTCTAATGTTAAGCAGTTGTGTTCCACAGACGAAATCTACGCCGAAAAAAAGTACAAGGACCCGTTTGCCTACGTTCCTAGCCACACCTTGATTCTGTATACCAACCATCTTCCTAGAGTCGGAGCACTGGATGCAGGTACCTGGAGAAGACTCATCGTCATACCTTTCAACGCACGCATCGAGGGCAGTTCTGATGTCAAGAACTACGCGGACTTTCTATATAGCCGTGCAGGCGGTGCGGTTCTGTCGTGGATCATCGAGGGAGCCAGGCGAGTCATCGCCAAGGACTACATCGTGACTCAGCCAGAGATCGTCAAGGAGGCTATCAGCAGGTACAAGGAGAACAATGACTGGCTCTCACACTTTCTTGATGACTGCTGTGATGTGGATAAACAGTTCACCGAGAAGTCGGGAGAGCTTTACAGCACTTATCGCAGCTATTGTCTTCAGAACGGGGAGTTCATCCGCAGTACTACGGACTTCTATGTTGCAATCGAGAATGCCGGATTCGTCAGAAGGAGAAGCAAGAAAGGGGTCACTGTCTTCGGCCTTAGGTTGAAGTCGGACTTCATGGAATAAGGACTGTGGTGATGGTCAATGACGTTCTTATCTAAAGTTTTTCTAGAGGCAAAAAAAATACTACTAAGAAAAGTTTGGGAAAAGACTACCTGAGACCATCACCATTGAAGGGTAAAGCTATGAGAGAAAAGAAGATAGAACAACAGCTAGTATTGCGGGTCAAAGCCAGAGGCGGGATAGCTCCCAAGCTGGTATGCCCAGGCTTTGACGGGATGCCGGACCGCATGGTCCTGATGCCGGGCAGCAGGGTCGCCTTCGTTGAGGTCAAGGCTCCGGGGAAGAAGCCGAGGTTGCTGCAGGAGGCAAGACACAGGAAGCTGAGGGACCTGGGGCTACAGGTATTCGTGCTGGATGACGTTGAGAACATAACGGCCATCCTTGATGAAATGGAGGAAAACAATGGCTGAGTTTATTGAGATAGATGGAAAGCAGGAAGTTGTCCTTGGAATAGAGGACTTTGTACAGCTGGTCGGAAAGAAGATGGGCTTTGAAGCTGAAGCGTACCTGAGAAACAGGGTGGCTGAGCAGAAGGACTGCATGGTGGAAGTCGAGGCTCTCGAGGAACAGGTCGACAAGATGACGACACACACCAGAAATGTTTACGGCGAGATCAGAAGCAAATTGAATGAACTCTCGAACATGATCTGGAGCGAGAACTATACCACCGGTGAGCTTGGAGGCCAGGTGGACCTGATTGATGACATCATCCTTTCGGAGCTGTGAATGGTAAAGCTTGATCGCTCTCTGCTTCACGATTATCAGAACTACTGCGTCGATTTTCTCAAGGATCACTCGGAGGCCATGCTGATTCTGGAGATGGGATTGGGCAAAACTGCCGTCAGCCTCACAGCCGTTCTGGATCTGATGTTCGACAGCTTCATTGTCTCAAAGGTTCTGGTAATCGGACCTCTCAGGGTAATCTCGTCAGTCTGGCCGGATGAACTGGGTAAGTGGAGCCATCTGGCTCTTCTTCGCATAAGCGTGGTTGCCGGGTCAGTCAAGGAGAGGGTTGCTGCACTTGAGAAGGATGCCGATGTCTATTTAATCAACCGCGAGAACATCAAGTGGCTGGTGGACAGGTTCTCGGAACAGAAACAGAAATGGCCGTTTGATATGATGATTCTCGATGAGCTTTCAAGCTTCAAGAGCCATAGAAGCCAGAGATGGAGAGCCGTCAGGAAGATCAGACCTTATGTGAATAGGGTAGTCGGTTTGACCGGCACTCCAGCCCCGAACGGTCTGATGGACCTGTGGGCCGAGACCTATTTGATAGACAACGGCCAGAGGCTCGGATCTTTCATCGGACGATATCGCACACAGT
>DMOO01000159.1 GCA_003456855.1 Sphaerochaeta sp. | reverse complement strand
GCCTCGCCAGGGACGGCGGCTATGCACCACTGGTACTTGTTCTCAAGCTGGTCGCGGTACTTGCGGATTGTCGGGTAGAGGGCCTGGCGGGCCTTCTGGACCTTGTTCATGTCTACGCCCTTCAGTCCATCCGGATCCTCGGACTCGATGTAGATGCGGCAAGGGATGACGTCGACGTTGTGCTGCCAGCGCTCCTCCTCCCACTTCTCCATTGTTGACATGGTCTTAAGGCTCTGGTACTTGCTGTGGACCTTTGACATCTTCTGGTCGGTCCAGTCGACGCGGACCTTCTTGGCTCCGAGCTTGTAGCATTCCTCGGTGACCATCCTGACGAACTCAGGCTGGTCCAGCTCGGCGATGATTATGACCTCCTGGCCCTTCTGCACGTTGACACCGCACTTGGCGATGAGCTGTGCATACTTTCTCATTACTGTCTTCTTCATATGTAAACTCCTTAATCAGAATTCTTGTGCATCGCGATCTTGTGCGTCTTGGTGAAGATCTTCTCGAACCTCTGGACCTCTCCCTCGGTCATGCCGGCGCGCTGCATGATTGAGGCGAGGAACTCCTTGGTGAAGGCGCGCTCGTCGTCGTTCTTGAAGTACCCGATGGCCTGAAGCTCCCCGATGCAGAGAGTCGATGCATCGTCGGTTCGGGCGGTTGGAACGACGTTGGACTGGTTTGCAAAGGGCCTGAGCCTCTGGAACAGGGCGTAGCAGATGATCTGCACGGCCTGCGAGAGGTTAAGCGAGGGGAACTTGTCGCTGGTGGGGATGGTGACCACCGTCGAGCAGGCGCGGACCTGTTCGTCGGACAGTCCGTTGGACTCGCAGCCGAAGACCACCGAGACCTTGCCTGAGCCCAGGGTGCTTATCTGGTCGGCCAGCTCCTCGGGGCTGATCCTGCTTGTCTTGCGGCCCTTTCCCACACGGCGGGTGGCGGCTACGGAGAGGATGCTGTCAGCGAGGGCGTCCTTGAGGTCGGTGAACTCCTTGCGGTTCTCGTACAGGTCATAGGCGTGCAGGGCCAGGGTGCGCACACGCTCCTCGTCGTAGATTCGGTCGGTGACCAGAGTAAGGTGGGTGAGGCCCATTGTCTTCATTGCGCGGCAGACGCTGCCGATGTTCGCCCCGTCCTGGGTGTCGCACAGGATGATCTCTATGCGGTCCAGATTTCCAGAATTGTCCATGCGCACATTCTATGCCATATTGCGGGAATTTCCAAGGTGGTTTATGATTCATACCATGAATGAGAAAACTGAGAAGAACATACGCTCCATAAAGGTTTTGCTGATTGTTTTTTTGATACTGGCAATGCTGGCGGTCAGCAAGGCAGCCTCCACCGTCACCATAAGGATCATGCTCTCCATGTTCATCTTCCTGCTTGTCCTTCCCCTGGTCACAGCCCTTGAGAAGGCCAAGTTCCCGTCATGGCTGGCAACGGGCATCGCGGTCCTGGTCATAATAGTCGTGGTGCTGCTCTTCGTGTGGTTCGTCTTCTTCTCGGTGGACCTCCTGATCCAGAAGGTGCCGACGTATTCGGACAGGATAAACGACCTGGACGGCCTTCTGACAAGCATAGCCTCCAGGTGGATAGAGATCCCGGAGAACACATCGTTCTTCTCGACACTGAACATAGACTGGGTAGGCGGGGTGATCATGCCGGTTCTCAGGCAGGTCTCAAGCTCCACCATCGGCATCATGAGCAACGTGGTCATCATAATCCTCATGACGGTCTTCCTGCTGGGCGAGAGGCACATGATAGTGCCGAAGTTCCTGAACTTCGTCGAGGACGATGACCCGGACACGCTGTACAACGAGAACGACAGGGGCACCGAGAAGGTCTCAAGCGTCTGGGACAGGATAGTGAAGCAGGTGTCCAGATACATTTCGATCAAGGTCTTCGTCAGCCTGATAACAGGTGCCCTGTTCTATGCCATAGCCATGATAATCCATCTGGACTTCGCCCTTCTCTGGGGCGTCCTGGCGGTTGTCCTGAACTTCATTCCTACAATCGGAAGCATTCTCATAACGGTTCTGATGATCCTGATGAGCATAATCCAGTTCGCCCCTTCGCTTGGACCTATCATCTTCGTGGCGGTCAGCACGATCCTGGTCCAGAACGTCATCGGAAACTTCCTGGACCCGAAGCTCAGCGGAAACGGCCTGAACCTCAGCCCGTTCATCATCCTGGTGGCACTTGCCGTGTTCGGCTACCTCTGGGGCATTGTGGGGATGTTCCTGGCGGTACCGCTTCTCAGCGTTCTCCAGATCATCTGCGCCAACGTGGACTACACAAGGCCTGTGGCCATGCTGATCAGTTCGGGCAGGTCCTACAAGAAGCAGAGCAATGACAGGATTAACAGGAGAAGGGGTCAGAGACCCGGCAGGATGGGCAAGGGGCAGAAGGGCCAGAAGGCCATGCAGAACGAGTTCGAGTTCGCCGATGACGTCATGTTCCCGGACCGGAACACCACTAAACCCAAGAAGTGAAAAATAACAGCCTGAAAGAAACTAAACCCTGCTGACGAAAGTTTAGCAGGGTTTTTTGACACAAATGTTCATTTTGTCCTTGACGATTTGGATTTTCATGGGCATATTACATTGTAATCATTATTTGCCCGGGGGTGGTCCATGGGTTATGAATTGACCGAGTTCGAGAAGGAGATGGAACAGAATCTCCTTGAAATGAAAGACAAGCTTCAGGCGAAGCTTTCGAAGTCCGACAACGACTTCAGAAACCTTGTCGGTTCAACCGGTCCTGGTGACAGCGTGGATGTCGCCAGCGACGATCTCGCATCGAAGAAGATGGAGGCTATCGGTAAGATAGACGCCGGACATCTCAATGCGATCAACCAGGCACTTGTCCGTATCAGAAACGGCAAGTACGGCGTATGCGCAATGTGCGGAAAGAAGATTCCTGAGGACAGACTCAGGGCGATTCCATATGCCCTTCTCTGCATGCCGTGCAAGAGAAAGAGCGAGCACCGCTGAGCAAGAGAACAAAAGCTGATCAGATTCTGAAATAGGCCTTTTCGGATCCTATTGTGGTACTGTCTCCATGACCGGGGTAAACGACCGTGTCTGGGGGCAGTTTTTTCATCAGCCGGATCAAGGAAAGATACATCTGGGAGTCGGAGCCCCCGATGTCCGTGCGTCCGCAGGAATGGCGGAAGAGGGTGTCGCCCGAGTAGAGGACGCCAAGAGAGGCTGAATACAGGCAGATCGACCCAACAGAATGACCTGGCGTGTGCATGACCACAAAAGGTCCCAGAGTTGAACCTTCCGCAAGACGGAGGTCGATGGAGGGCATTGCCCAATCAGGTGAAGCTAGTGGTGAATAAATAAAAGAGGAACCCAGAACATATCTGGCTTCGTCAGCTATATGTTCCGGGTCCATGTTCTCTTTGTCGCCGCATGCGACGATTGAGGAGGGATATCTGTCATGAAGGGCCTTGGCGGCTCCTACATGGTCTGAGTGTGAGTGCGTGAGCACTATGTGCGTCGGCGTTCTGCCATCCAGTGCATCGATGATGCTGTCAACGTCATCGCCCGGGTCGATCACCATTAGAAGGTCATCGCAATCGACGATGTAGCAGTTGGTCTCCAGCATGCCGACGTTAACACACTTACTGTTCATCCTTCTCCTTGCTGAAGTTCATCTTGACCTTGCGGCCCTTGTAGGTCTGTCCTGTGACAGCCTCTATGACTCCCTCGGCCTTGTCCTTGTTGATGTACACGAACGAATAGTTCTGCTTGTATGCAACCGAAAGGATGTCCTCGGATGAAAGTCCGGTCTTCTCACAGATGAAGTCGACCATCTCGTGGGCTGAGCCCTTGCTTGCCTTTCCTACGTTGATGTAGAAGGACACCGCGTTCTCCAAGCCTGGCTTGGGCTGCTGCTTCCTCTCCGGACGATCTGCAGTACTTGCAGTCCTCTCGGATCTCTCAGCTCTCTGCTCCCTTGCCGGTCTTGCCGTCTTGCCATTGCTGCTGCTTTTGACGTACAGGTATGCCAGAAGGTATCCACGCATCATCAGAGGGACGTTCTTGCGCATGAGCTTGCGCATGTCCTCCAGCTCCTGCGGATTGTTGTAGAGCTTCATCTCCTCGACTAGCTCCTTGATCCTCTGGCCTCTGTTGTCGTTATTGTTCTCGGCCATGTTCCGTGCTCCTAAAATTAATGGATAAACAACTATACACATTTTTGAAATTAATTGCACCCGTTTGCAGACGGATTTTACACGTTATGTTATATTCTAAGTATGTCGAATGTGAACGCCGAGATTGACAACCAGAAGAGGGAGATCGAGAGATCCCGCTCAGAGCTCATGCGAATGTACCAGGAGCTTGGCGAGGTGGCCGTTTCGTGGCATCAGGCCATAAACTACGCACCCAGCCAGGAGGCCTACGAGCGCCTTGAGTCGGTGGCTGACGAGAAGAGCGACCTGGACGCCAGGATCAACGCCCTGAAGACCGCCGTCAGCGAGGTCAGTGCAGGCGACCAGAAGATAGAGCAGACCAAGCTCTCAATGAAGGAGCTGGACAAGCGCTACAGCGTCCTGATATCCTCCTTGGGTGCGGTGGCCATAGAGATAGACTCTGCAGGCAAGCTTCCGCAGAGGCTGAAGAAGTGCCTTGAGCCGATGCGCGAGTACGAGAAGAAGCTCGATGGCCTCTACCAGAAGAGCGAGAGGTTCATGGAGAAGGGTCCCAAGGTCCTTGCCGGCATCTACCAGAGGAAGATGGAGAACCTGAAGCTAACCCTGGACGACGTGTTCGCAGAGACCGGCAAGCGCATCTACAACTCCGGTGACTTCAGGGAGGTCCCGGGCCAGAGGGCCAAGGGCATACTTGAGGAGATGGAGGCCATACGCTTCGCCAAGAAGAACTTCAAGAACGACATCCTGGACCACAGGAACATGATAGATTCGGCCCAGGGCTCCCTGAAGGTCCTTGGAGCCTACGGCGAGGAGCACCGAAAGCTCAGGGAGATGCAGAGCGCCCAGAACAGCCTTGCCGACAAGCTCTCTGACCGCTACTGCGAGTATGGCCAGATCCTGTCGGAGGGAATCCCCCTCTGGATGGATGACCAGGCTCCAGAGGAGCTCAAGCGCTGCTGCAGCCAGATCATCAAGCAGATGAAGCTAATGGCCCAGCAGAACCTGAACCTGGAGTCGCTGAAGGCTGAGAAGGACATCGAGATACACAACCAGCTTCTGTCCCAGCTGTCCGAGCAGATGAACCATCTGAACAGCCAGATCCAGGCCATAGAGAACCAGAAGGCGGAGCTCCAGCAGAAGGTGGACGCAGAGCTCAAGCAGATCTCAGATCTGAGGATGAAGCAGAACGACATCTCCAAGAAGGTGGCCGAGTACAACGACTGACAAAACAAAACGATAGAGAAAACAAAAACAGAAAATGGAGTTATAAATGGAGAAATTCTACAGTTTCCTGGAAAGCGCCGGCTTCAACCTCATAGGGGTTCTGGCCATGGTTGTTTTCGGATACCTGATCATCGGCCAGATAATAAAGCAGATGAAGATAGGCCTTCTGGCCAGCAAGATAGACAACTCGCTTGTCAACTTCATCCTGACCTTCGTCAGGTTCTTGCTGCTGCTGTCGCTTGTCCTGGTCTGTCTGGCCAAGCTGGGCATCCCGCTTGACGGCGTTGTCGGTGCCATCTCTGCGGCAACCCTGGCCATAGGCCTTGCCTTGAAGGACATCCTGAGTTCCGTGGCCAACGGAATCATGCTTGTGATCAACTGCCCGTTCAGGGAGAACGACTACGTCGAGATCGGCGGAGTGGGCGGCTCGGTCATGGAGGTCAAGCTGATGCACACAGTGCTCAACACCCCAGACAACAAGATGGTCATGATCCCGAACTCGCAGGTCTACTCGGCGTCAATAATCAACTACTCGAAGAACGAGACCAGAAGGATGGACCTGAAGGTCGGAATCGACTACGCCGAGAATCCGGACAAGGTCAGGGAGATCCTCCTGAAGGTCGCCAAGAAGCATCCGATGGTCTACACAGAGCCGGAGCCGCAGGTCCACTACAGCTACGGCGAGGCATCATCCATAAGCTTCAACGTCCGTGTCTGGTGCAAGAACTCAGACTACTGGACGGTCAAGTGGGACCTTGACGAGCAGCTGACCAAGACCTTGATCGACAAGGGCATCTCGATACCGTTCCCGCAGGTGACGGTAAGCTACAGACAGGAGGAGTCCAAATGACACTACAGGAACTTCTCAGCAGCGAAAGCTTCATCAACATGATGATCACCATCCTGGTCTGGGCCATCATCTTCATCCTTGTGAAGTGGCTCTCCTACAGGGCAGGAGTCGGACGCCTTCTTAAGGCGGCCGTCAAGAAGTCTGCGGCTCTCAGGAAGAGCGTTCTGCAGCTCAGATACATCTGCACCTCGAAGAACGCTGTGCACAACCTTGCCAGGGCCGTCAGGGTGTTCCACAAGGTCCTGAGGAAGGAGAAGGCGGTCTCCAGGGTGCTTGTCAGCTACCTGTTCGATGACCGTGGCGACATGGACGTGGCCGATGCCAAGAAGATGCTCGATGTCATCCCTGACATCTGCCGTGACGTTCTGGTCAAGCTCTCCGAGTCCGAGGACCCGAATGTGGCCCCGAGATTCGACGAGATCGACGTCAACATCAAGCAGGCTGTCGAGCTCATCAAGAAGGCCGACACCATTGACCTCAAGAAGAAGATCCTCAAGATATGAGAAAGCTGGTTTTAGCGATCATCCTGACAGCGGCGGTCCTTCTGCCGCTGTCTGCGTCAGTGACGGGTGGAACACGCGGTCTCAGGACCGCCTCCACAGAGCACTTCGACATAATCTACCAGCCTGAGAGCGAAGAGACCGCAGCACTGCTCTACGACAACTGCGAGGACATCTACAGCTCCCTGGTCGAGTTCTTCGGAACGGACCCCAAGCTCCACATCCCGGTCACGGTGACCAAGGAGTTCAAGACCCTCAACGCCTACTACACGAGCTTCCCGGCCAACAGGATAGTCATCTTCGACACGATCTCAGAGTCGGGTTCCCTGAGTGTCTATCCTCAGACGATCCTCTACATCTTCCGCCACGAGCTGACCCACGGCTTCCAGTTCAACTACAGAGGCCCCTTCATCAACGCACTGTCCAAGGTCTTCGGTGACCCGATAAGCCTCTCTCCGTTCCTCTACATGACAAAGAGCCTCTCCGAAGGCGGAGCGGTCCTCTCGGAGAGCACCACGGGCTACGGCAGAATCAACGACAGCTACTCGATGCAGATAGTCAAGCAGGCCAAGATAGAGGGCCTTTTCCCCAACTACGTGGAGATCGCAGGCGCCAGGGACACATACCCGGGCGGCCTTCTGTACTACAACTTCGCGGCCTGCTTCATGCAGTTCCTCTCCGACACCTACGGCCAGGAGAACATAGCCACCCTCTGGGTCAGGATGGGAAGACCGGGCTTCTTCGAGAGCCTGAGCCACATGTACAGGGAGCGCACCGGCAAGACCATCAAGGAGCTCTGGCAGGACTTCTACGACTCAATCGAGGTCCCAGAGAACACAACAGAACCAACAACAATCGAAAACCAAACAGGCACCTATCTCAGCCCAGTGCTGACCGCTGACAACAAACTCTACCTCTACCATGGAAGCACAGGGGCAGTGGTCCAAGCCAAACAGACAGAAGAAGAAACAATAGAAACAAGGGAAATACTCCTGAACCCAACCAATGAGATAAGCATGGGCA
>DMOO01000209.1 GCA_003456855.1 Sphaerochaeta sp. | reverse complement strand
TCCCGTGGCCGAAGTTGCGCATGGTGATTGCGCCAGGCTTGCAGGCCGAGCTCTTTATCACATTGTCGGCGCCCCTTGTTGCAGGACTCGATGCGATAACGAACGGGTTTATCATGTCAAAGCAATCTACGTGCAGATCAGCCATACTCACCTCTCAATTTCATTTATCAAGCCCTTCAGGACCTTCGCGTCACTCAGGAACTGCTCCTCGCTGTCCCCCAGCACGAACTCCAGAAGAGCGTAATGCCTTCTGTTCTCAAGCAGGGAGAAGTACCTCCTCCAATGCTCGATCCCCTCTTCCAACGGCTTTCTCCCGCTCTCGTCCCAGTAGTAGACGTGAAGGTAGGACAGATAAGGGGCGATCATCGACAGCCCCTCGGCCCTTTCATCGAAACTCAGCGCCTGGGTCGGCTGCCACAGAGTCCGAAGATATGGACTTCCAACCTTCTCCAGGACATCAAGACCGCTCCGGTTGGTATCCGTCAGCGTGTTCTTGTGCCACTCCAGATTCAGCACTATGCCGTAGCCTCCGGCAATCTCAGCCGCCTTGGAAAGCTCCTCGATCAGAGCCTTCCTCTCATCCTCGGTCACTTCAGACGATGCCTTCGAGCCCGCCCAGATGCGCATCTGACCGGCGCCCATCGCAGCAGCGGTGTCCAGACTCTCACGCACATCCATGCCCTGACCCAGCCTGTAGTAGGAGCCATAGCCTGCAAGCTCAAGCCCGCAGTCCCTTGTCCTCTCCGCAACATCCCTTGCAAATGCAAGATCCCCTTTCGGGATATGATGGTTCTCACTCCATTCAATTGCAGACAATCCCGCCTTATCGGCGATTCTGAGGACATCCTCCACAGCCCTGCCCTTGAATGTTGCGCTTACCAGACCAGGTACCAGCATATTCATCAACCCTTGACAGCACCAACCATGACGCCCTTGACGAAGTACTTCTGAAGGAACGGATAGATGGCAAGAATTGGGACAGTGGCGACCACGATGGTTGCATACTTCACTGCCTCACTGGACAACGCAAGCGACTCGGCGGCCATGCTGTTGGTCTCGTCCTGGAACAGGATCTGCCTGAGAATCAGCTGCAGAGGATACTTTGACTTGTCACGCAGATAGAGGAATGCGGAGAACCATGAGTTCCAGTGTGCAACCGCATAGTACAGGACAATGACAGCTACAGTGGCCTTGCACAGCGGGGTCATGATCTTGAACAGAATCTGGACATGGTTTGCACCGTCCATCATGGCGGACTCAGGCAGGCTGTCCGGAACCTGGGCCATCGCGGTCCTCATGACTATCAGGTTGAAGGTGCTGATGGCTCCCGGAAGGATCATGGACCATCTGCTGTTGATGAGCCCCAGCGACTCCACAACCAGGTAGGTCGGGATAGTTCCACCGTTGAAGTACATGGTGAACACTATCATCATGGTGAAGAACTTGACCAGCATAGGTCCCTTTCTGGAAAGGACATAGGCGCCGATCAGGGAGAGGACGACGTTCAGTGTCGTCCCCGCCACAACCACGAAGATTGTGTTGAGATATCCTGTGAAGATGCTCGGGTTCTTGAATACCAGAGAGAAGTTGTAGGTGGTCGGCTTCACCGGGTACAGGAACAGACCTGAGTGCTTCATGACCTCATACGGATCCGAGAAGGCTCCGAAGAGGATGTTGAGCATCGGAAGAAGGACTGCAAGTGATATCAGACCGCAGATTATAACATTGATCACATGGAAGACCTGCTCGCCTACTGTGTATCTGACCTTCTTTGACTTGATTACCTTTTCTTGCTTTGACATGCCGGCCCCTCCTTACCAAAGACTCGATCCGCTGAGCTTCTTGCTGAACTTGTTGGTTCCCCAGACAAGCAGGAAGCTGACTACGGAGTTGAACATGCCGACTGCAGCCGAATAGCTCCAGTTCATGTTGATCAGACCTTCTCTATAGACATAGGTGTTGATGACGTCCGCAACCTCATAAGTCAGCGGGTTGTACATCAGAAGGATCTTCTCATGTCCTACATTGAACATCTTGCCCATCTGCAGAATGAACATGATGATGATCGTCGGAAGCAGACACGGGATTGTGACGGAGAAGAGCTGCCTAATCTTGCCTGCACCGTCGATCTTGGCAGCCTCGTAGAGCTCAGCGTCTATGCCTGTGATGGCAGACAGATAGATGATTGAGTTCCATCCGATGTTCTGCCAGATTCCGGAGATTATATAGAGCGGCAGGAAGTACTTCTGCTCCTGGAGCATGGTAGTCGGTGTGAAGCCGAACCACCTTGCCAAGAACTGAGTGATGGCTCCGTTTCTTGATGTCAGCTCCGTCAGCATTGACATGATGACGACAATGGAGATGAAGTGCGGCAGGTAGGTGATGGTCTGGACCGCCTTCTTGTAGTGCTTGGTCCTCAGCTCGTTGATCAGAAGCGCAAGGATGATAGGCATCGGGAACGAGAAGATAAGGTTTGTGATGCTTATCCTAAGCGTGTTCTTCAGGACTCTCCAGAAATAGTAGCTCTGGAAGAAGTCCTTGAAGTTCTTGAGCCCCACCCATTTGCTTCCCCAGACGCCTCTGATGGGCTTGTAGTTCTGGAAAGCTATCAGCAGACCAGCCATCGGCCCATACTGGAAGATTATATAGTAGACGAGAACAGGGATGAACAGAAAGTAAAGACCCTTGTACTTTCTCCAGTCCGTGCCGATTCGTTTTGATAAAGGTTCGCGTATGACTGCAACAGAAGCCGCGTCTTCCTTGGTTCTCTTCATTCTGAAAACCCTCCCTTTGTGTGTTCCATTGTCAAACGGTAAAAAGGGAGTTGTAAATTGACAGAATAAAAACTGACACGTCAGATTTTTCCAACCATGGGAGGACAGCCGTCACAGGTATTTGACATCATTACGGCAGTGCAGGTCTTCAAGGATGGCTTCAAGCCTCCCGAATATCTCTGGCAACCTCGAATCATTGCCCAGAAGTAGCTGTTCATGTGAGAAAACGACCAGATGCTTCCTGTTTAAGCCTTTCCATGCCTCATATCTCTGTGCCCAATTGTCACGTTCCAGACGTATGTCCGTCTTCCAGTAGATCATCCCGTCAGAGACAATCTCACCCTGCATTGCCAGCAATGCGTTCTCTTTGTCATCCAAAGAGAGGCAGGGTCTATCATCATCAGCGGAAAGCAATGTCCCAATGCCGTATCCAAGAAGACCCGAGGCAGTGGGCCCATCTACATTGAACCTATGGACCCGGAGCCGGGAGGAAAGGAAAGCCCTCCCCAGGGTGGATGCTACACCCGCGGTGCACTCCTTGAAGTTGTTCAGGAACCTTCCGTCTGCAAGGTCCTCATCGTTGCCGTGGTAGGAGAATCCAAGCCAGGGGGCATTCTCCCTGATATTGACAATCTCGTCCTGAGTGAGATTGGAAAGAGCGTCATGATGCAGCAGATACAAGGTGAACCTTGAGCCGAACTTTTCATGGAGGGCCTTCATCCTTCTGAAGTAGTCCGAGCACGAGAATCTGCATGAACCATCGCTGAAAGCCTTCCAGGAGTCATCGAAGCTGATATGGCAGAACACACTTCCTCCACTGGGTTTCATGGGCACCCTCCTCTTCTTCCAGTATAGCATATGGTTGACTTTAAGTAAGCCCGGCATTACGCTTTTGGCATGTACAGAAATCCAGTCATCCCAGGTTTCAACCCTGATCCGTCCATCTGCCACGTAGGAGACAGATACTACATCGTAACATCAACGTTCGAATACTTTCCAGGTGTCACCATCTGGGAAAGCAAGGACCTGATGAACTGGAGCTACTGCGACAGCGTCCTGAAGACGGAAAGTCATCTGGATCTGGACAGAAGCCCTGACAGCCTTGGCCTCTACGCCGCCACCATCAGACACCACAACGGCCGCTTCTACATGGTGACCACCAACAAGTACAAGAAGTTCAACTTCGTGGTATCCGCAGAGGACATCCACGGCCCCTGGACGGAGCCGAAGTTCATCTGGCAGACCGGAATCGACCCTTCCCTCTTTTTCACAGAGGACGGAAGATGCTTCTACACCTCAAACGGCGAGACCGACCCCTACACAAAGTCACGCGGAATCTTCGGGGCCTTCATCAACCCGGACACGGGCGAGATGCTTGAGG
>DMOO01000109.1 GCA_003456855.1 Sphaerochaeta sp. | reverse complement strand
ATAATCTCCAGGCTTGATCTTTCAGGCGTCGTCACTCTGTTTGTTGAAGGTGGTGAAACCAGACAGGCTTCAGTGTTCAATGGCCTTAAAGCGCTTTATGACAGGAAAAAAGAATTGGATATCGCTTATGTGAGCATTCATGATGGTGCGAGACCTTTTATTTCCGAGAACAAACTTGTCAAATCGTGCCTTGATATGGCTGAGGCTGTGGGTGGAGCCTGTCCATGCATCAGAGTGACCGATACCCTTGTAAAAGTTGGCGAGGATGGACTGCTCTGCGGACGACTCAGCCGCGAAGGGGTATGCACTGTCCAGACTCCCCAGACGTTCAGGTTCCCGGATATATATCTTGCCCATTGCGAGGCAATACCAGGCAAGGCCTATACCGATGACACGGAGATCTTCATGGATTGGGGAGGCTCCGTTGGCTTTGTCCAGGGAGATCCGAATAACAGGAAGATAACATTTGCAAGCGACCTCAAGGAGAACAGCTGATGAACAGAGTTGGAACAGGTTGGGATATCCATAAGTTGGCGGAGGGCAGGGACCTTGTCCTTGGAGGAATCAAGATCGACAGTCCTAAGGGTTGTGTCGGCCACTCTGATGGAGACGCCTTGATCCATGCAATCATAGATTCCCTGCTTGGCGCCTGTGGCCTTGACGACATAGGAACCCTATTCCCTGACAGCGATCCAAGATACAAGGGCATAGACTCAGTGCTCCTTCTGGAGAAGGTGGTTGCCCTCGTTCATGAAAAGGGCTACAGGATCGTCAACGTAGACAGTACCGTCATTCTCCAGAGCCCAAAGCTTGGACCTTACAAGGCAAGTATCAGAGAGAAGATGGCATGTATCCTTGATGTTCCTAAAGACTGTTTTGATGTTAAGGCAAAGACCGCTGAGCACATGCTTGGAGAGCTGGGGACATCAGATGCTGTCGTCTGCCAGAGCATCTGCCTTCTGGAGAAGTGAAAATCAGTTATTGAAAGAAATCTCTTTGAATGGATGGATGTCCAGAGGATTGGTCTCCCAACCGGAGATCAGGTCGTTACGCACGAAGTTCGTAGCGAAGGCTGTGGACATCGGGATTACAACACCTGAATCAAGGAGAACCTGCTCTGCCTGAAGCAGAAGGTCCTTTCTTGTCACCTCATCAGCTGCATTGGTTGCGGCATCAAGCAAGGCATCATATTCCTCATTTGAGAAGTTAGCCAGGTTGAAGGAGCTGTCTGAAGCGAAGAGCTGGAGGAAGGCCATCGGGTCGAAGTAGTCTCCAATCCAGGTAATGGTGCAGAAGTCGTAGGGGTTCAGCTCCGGTGTTGATGCAAAGACTGTAAGAGGCACAGTGTTGAGGATTACTGTTATGCCCAAGGTCTTTGACCAAAGCTCTGCAATGAGCTCTGCAACTTGTGCATTCTGGGCTCCACGGGTGATTGCCATGTTTATGACAGGAAGGGCTTTCTCTCCATAAGGATAGCCTCCTGCGGCAAGAAGCCAAAGAATATCATCACTGATATTGGCTTGAAGACCACTTTCCGGAACTATTGAGCTTGATTCGAGAAGGCTTCCCTGAACGCTTCTGATGATGTCCCAAGGGATTACATCGATCAAGGCCTTTCTGATGTTCTCATCGGCATAGGCGCCTTCCTTTGCACTGAAGTAGAAGAACGTTGTTGCGTAGAGCCTTGAGAGTACCATGTAGTCGGATGCATCCGAGAGGGCAGCCATTGACCACTGGATGTTGCCGTTCAGGAATTCTTGCTTGTAGTTGTCCTCTCCTATGAGGATGTCCACGAAGTCGGTCTTGACCGCATCCCAGTAGTACGGGTTCCTTCTGAGCTTTATCAGTTCGTCTGACTGGCTCTGCAGGGTATAGGCTCCACTGTAGGACGTTGTATCCTTGATCGCAGCAAGGCAAGGCTGGCAGAGAAGGCTGGGAAGATAGGGTACAGGGTACTTTAGATTCACTACAAGAACGTTCTTCTCAGGGGTCTGTATGTCCAGCTTGCCTGTATCTGTTCTTCCAACGAAGTCCAGGTTACTTGCCAGAGGTCCGCCTATCATGTAGTTCCAGGAATCCGCAAAGGTCTTTGAGGTTATCTCTGCTCCATCGGAGAACTTTGCTGACCTGAGGTAGAAGGTCCATGTGAGGCCGTCTTCCGAGGTGCTGTACTTCTCTACGAGTGCGGGTTTTGCCTCGCTGGTTGTGTGGTCATATTCAAACAGCCCCTCATAGAGGTTGAGCATTATGACGATGCTGTTGCTGTCTGATGCTGTATATGGATTGAGGATTATATCATCCTCACCTGGATCAATGAGCACCTTGAGGGTTTCTCCCTGTGACTGTGCAAATAGAGGGAGGAGCATTGACGCCATGATGAACATGACGAATGTTACGGACAACAGTTTCTTCTTCATAGGTTAGAGCACAGAAATTTTATAATAAAATAAGCCTTATTTCAACTGTGAAGCATTTGGGCTTTGTGCTATGATTCTTGCCATGAACATAATCCTTTTCGATGAAATGCCATATAACGGACTCATCCCTGCCTCCGATGACAGGGCAAAGCACATCACGAGAGTGCTGAAGCTCTCTGTTGGTGATTGCTTCAAGATGGGCATAATCAACAAGAGCGAGGGGGATGCAACGGTCATGGCAATATCAGAGCAGGGCGTTGAGATCTCCTACGAACCTAAGCTCGTACCATCGCTTTATCCTGTCACTCTTCTATGTGCACAGGTTCGGCCAATATGCATGAAAAGGATCCTTAGAGAGGCTGTCAGCCTTGGTGTGGGAAGGATAATCCTCTGTGGTTCTGATACCGGAGAGAAGTCCTATCTCTCAAGCAACCTCTACAAGACCGGTGAGTATAAATTGTACTTACTTGATGGGGCAATGCAGTCCTCTCATGCAGGTATGCCTGATGTTTTATTTGCTAACACTGCAGATGGAGCTGTCAAAATGGTAAAAGAGGTCTGTTCAGAGAACGTTGATACCATCATGCTTGACAACGTGGTTGGAGCCGTTCCACTGAGCACTGCAAGTGTGGGTAAGGAGACCGTGCTTGCCATCGGTCCGGAGCGCGGCTGGACAGACAGGGAGAGAGCCCTCTTCAGTCGAAACGGCTACAGACCGATGCTTCTTGGCTCAAGGGTTCTGAGAACGGAGACAGCCTGCAGTGCGGGTGTGTCTGTTCTTCTTTCACGAATGGGTCTTCTCTGAATCAATCTTACTGAAGTAATGCCTCTTCATGTCCGCCTCAAAGTCGGCGTTGCATGAGTATGACCTTCCAAGGCATGGCTCCCAAAGTGAAGGATCCTCCATGCACAGATAGAAGAAAACCTTGTCCTTCCAATCCTGAGGGAATGAGGCGTAGACGTGCGAGAACATCTTCCGTTTGGTTTCAAGGTCATAGGAGAACTTCCCTGCTATAGGGGCAAGCGGCATCTGAGTGACCCTGGTAGGTCTCTCAGACTGTCTCAAGGTTCTCAGATTCTGCTTTGTAAAGGTCAGTGTACCTATTCCGATCATGACGACGTCATCAGGGGCAACACTGTCAACGACCTGCTTCACAAGATCTGAATACTCCTTCTCCCAACCCTTGAAGAAGAACATTGGATGGATGTGGAAGCCCACGAGATGACCTGCTTGTGCACACTTGGCGGCAGCCTCGATCCTTGCCTTCGGGCTTGCAGCGAGATGCTCCTCCTTCAGGGCAGGGGTTTCCGCATTAAGTGACCAGGTTGAGACTATGTTTCCTGGTATATCCAGGGAAAGCCAGTCTGTTCTGGCGCACTTTGTCTTGAGCTCAATGACAACCTCTGGATGCTGCTTCGCAAATGCGGAGAGGGCAGTGAGGGTCCCGTAGTCATCACCTAGAAGAAGCGAGTCTGAACTCTGGCCTGTTCCTATATGCCAGGTGCCTTCCTCCAGAACCATGTTCTCCAGATGCTGCCTGAGGTCTGAGAGAACCCTGATCTCGTTGCTTGAATAGAAACTCTGAATTGAGCAGTAGGCACATGCGAAGGCGCACTGCTGGACCGCATCCAGTGTCTGGAGGTTGCAGCATCTTGTCTGCTCCCCGTCCCTTGGACATGGGCATCTTCCCATTATCCTGTCAGGGGAGAGGAAGTCTTTGACAATGTTGCTGCCCTTACCCTTGAAATCGTACGATGGCTTGAAAGTATCGTAATCTATAGGATTTTTTCTTATGTTGTTTATATGGGCCATCACTTTGGTATACAACTTTATCACATCGTTCTTTGATGCCCTGTTGTAGTCCTCTGGCCAAAGCGTCTGGATGCATGAATCCTCTCCGTCCAATCCCCAGAGCACAAGGTCCTGAGCCTGCTCCTTGAGCATCCTTCTCTGCTGGAAGGTGAGGTACGGGATGGACTGGATGAATTCCTCTATATCTGTCATGGCCAAATGATACTGCACAATTCATGCCTTGGAAAAGAGGCCAAAAGGCAATAGAATCATAGCCATGCACAAACACGCCTTTGAAGCTGAATTGACATACCAGATGGACAAGCAACTCACCGAGAAGGAGATCAAGGAGAGAAAGGCCAACTTCGAGAAAGCCAAGGCCAAGGCACATGCTCTCCCGCTGAACTCCGGATGCTATCTCATGAAGGATGAGAGGGGCACTGTCATCTATGTCGGCAAGGCCAAGAGTCTGAGAAAGCGCGTTAGCCAGTACTTCCTCCCGAACAGGGACCGAAAGACCCAGGCCCTTGTCGAGAAGATCAGGGACATAGACCATGTCATAACGGGAAACGACTATGAGGCTCTGATACTGGAGAACAACCTGATCAAGAAGTACAATCCCCATTACAACATCCTGCTGAAGGACGGCAAGAGCTATCCGATGATACGCATAACCAAGGAGGACTTCCCGAAGGTCTTCACAACAAGGCGAATCATCAAGGACGGCTCAGAGTACTTCGGGCCATATCCGGAGGCCGGTAAGATAAACCAGTATATGGACCTTATAGACAAGCTTTTCAGCCTTCGTAAGTGCTCGACCCCTCTAAGGCCTAGAAAGCAGCCTTGCCTCTACTATCACATTGGCAGGTGCAGTGCCCCTTGCTGCGGCAAGATTACAAAGGAGGAGTACTCCAAGAGCATAGACAAGATCAGAGGCTTCCTCACTGGCAAGAACGATGATCTTGAGAAGCAGCTTCGTGATGAGATGATGGTGGCCTCGAAGGAGATGCAGTACGAGGTTGCTGCCCGGAAGAGGGATATGCTCATGGCCGTCAAGAGCGTGGCCAAGGCCCAGATGGTTGAGGACTACTCCAACACAGAGAGCCGTGACTATGCGGCGATCGAGATGAGAAGCCCTCTCTGCACCGTTGCCCTTATGCAGTTCAGGGAAGGAAAGCTCATAGGCCGTGCACTGTACAGGGCCCAGACCTTCGGTGATGAGTCCGAGACGCTTCTGAACTTCCTGACCCAGTACTACGAGGATGGAAGGCAGATCCCTTCCGAGATCTACGTCTCGCACGAGATTGACATAGAGCTGATATCGAAGTACTTCAACGAGTTTCTGAAGAAGGATGTCAAAGTGTTCGTTCCTAAGGAGGGACGTGACTTCCGAATCCTCAGGATGGCAGCTGAGAACGCATCGAGGGATGTCGAGAAGAGACTTAAGAGCAAGGACAACACAAAGGCTCTGGAGATTCTTCAGGAGATCTGCAACCTGGAGGAGCCGCCTGAGCTGATCGAGGGCTTCGATATTGCCCAGCTCAGTGGAAAGTTCACTGTTGCCAGTCTGATATCCTTTGTAAACGGAAACCCGAATCCTGCAGGCTATAGAAGATTCAACATCAAATCCCTCAATGGAGCCATCGATGACTTCGGTGCAATCCGTGAAGCTGTATATAGAAGATACTCCAGGGTCATCAACGAGAACCTGCAGAAGCCGGGGTTGATAATGATAGACGGAGGCAAGGGTCAGGTTAACATAGCCAGGGATGTCCTCGATGACCTTGGTCTTGCAGACGTGCCTGTGGTCGGACTTGCAAAGCGCTATGAGACCATAGTCTTCGATGATGACAGACCTGACCTCAGGCTGGACCACAGCAACGAAGGGCTCAGGGTCCTGATTGCCGTGAGAGACGAGTGCCACCGCTTCGCAACCGGAGCCAACCAGGCCATGAGAAGCAAGGAGGCATCCTTCCATCTGCTTCAGAGCGTGCCGGGAATCGGAAAGGTCTCCAGCGAGAAGATCATGAACGCCTTCACTACACTTGATGATGTGATCCAATGCAGCGCAGAGGAGGTCTCCAAGCGCGCAGGAATCTCCTTGAAGGCTGCCGAGAACCTTCTGACCCGTCTAAAAGTCTGATTTTTCACCCCAAAAAGAAAAAAAGCATCTTAACTTTTGATAAGCAACATGTTATCATAGATTTAGTACTATGCGCCATGATGGAGGTGAATCATGAAAGGTCTGACCGAAAGACAGCAGGAAATTGCCCAGTTCATCGAGAATTATTTTGACGAAAACGGCTACGCACCAAGTCTCAGAGACATTGGAAACCACTTCGGTTTCTCGCCAAAGGCAGCCTATGACCACCTTCGTGCACTTGAGAAGAAGAATATCATAAAGACTGCAGACAACCTCCCTCGTGGCATGGCTCTTCTCAAGAGAACCACACCTGAGAGCGGAACTGTGATCAAGGTCCCTATTCTCGGCACAACAGCCGCAGGTGCCCCGATTCTCTCTGACGAGGTCTTTGATGGTTTCCTTTCAGTTCCGCAGGACCTTGTCGGCTGTGGTGATTCTGACCAGCTCTATGCCCTCCGTGTCCGTGGTGACAGTATGATCGAGGATGGCATAAACGATGGTGACATTGCAATCATCAAGAAGACCAAGTGGGCGGAGAACGGAGAGATCGTCGCAGCCAGCATCGGAGAGGATGAGAACTACGGCATTACGCTCAAGCATTTCTACCATGTAGGTGACCGCTATGAGCTGCATCCTGCAAACCAGTCCTACAAAGTGATAGTCTCCACACACTGCGAGATTCATGGTAAACTCCTAATGATAATTCGCCAGTACGGGAGGTGACCGTGGGTCATACCTATCTTCTTCTGGGACCCGAGAAGGGCCTGAAAGAGGATTCAATCAAGAAGATTCGTTCTCAGGTCGAGCCTTGTGACGTCTCGAAGTTCTATGCTTTCGAGGATTATGAGGCTGAGATGTATGCACAGCTGAACAACAACGATCTGTTCGCCGCACACAAGCTGATAATCCTTGATGAGGCCCAGGAGATAAAGACCGCTGACAGGGTGAAGTCCTTGGTCAACTACATCCAGCATCAGTCCGACTGCGCAACGCTGATCATCACAAGTACCGAACTGTACATAAACTCATCAATCATGGGAGCTGTAGAACAGCAGGGCAAGGATTATGTCTCCAAGTTCTATGAGATGTTCGAAAGCAAGAAAAACGAATGGATTTCCAGCTATTTCAGAAGAAATGGGCTATCGATAGAAAGCAAAGCTGTCACAGCAATCATAGAGAAGGTGGAGAACAACATCCAGGAGTTCGAGAACACCTGCTCCCAGATGGTGATCTTCCTGAAGACCATTCCGGATAAGAACACCGTCACCTATGATGATGTGGAGGACTTCCTTACTCACACCAGAGAGGAGACAGAGTTCACCCTGTTCTCCTACATGGCAAAGGGCAAGCTTGAAAGTGCCCTTGAGTGTCTGCACACCCTGCTCAGGACCAAGGACGCCGCAACAGTCACAGCCATGTGCGCCTCAAGGCTCTCAACCTATTTCAGACGCGCACTGTCAGTGCAGATCAATGTGGCCAACGGCTGTGGAATGAGTCTTAGATATGGAGAGGACAACTCAGCCTTCACAAAGAAGGTCTTTGATGGTGACCGTCCAATCTCAATGCCAAAGGACAGGGAGATCTACCGTGACTGCTGCAACCGCTACACGCAGAAGGACATGGAGAGAATCCTTGTGACGCTGGCTGAATATGACATCAAGATCAAGGAGATCGGAACGTCGTTGCAGAGCATCGTGATGGAGCGCTGCATAGTCGATGTCGTATGCAACAAGGGACGCCATACAAAGAAACCCGAATTCGCCAGTCTCTGACCAAGCATCGTTGTTCCTATTATTCAAATATGGTAAATTGCTCTAGACAGTAACACGTATTGGGAGGGTTTTATGGAAAGACTCATAGATAAATATATGGACTTCATCAGCAGCAACAAGACCGAGCGCAGATGCACATCAGCCGGAATAGAGCTTGCAGAGAAGTATGGATACAAGAACATCGACACTGTCGACAGTCTCAAGCCTGGTGACAAGGTCTACTACAACAAGATGGGCAAGAGCCTTATTCTCTTCAACATCGGCAAGGACGACATCAGCAAGGGAATGAACATCCTGGGTGCCCACATCGATTCACCTAGACTCGATGCCAAGCAGAGCCCGATCTATGAGGACAAGATATACAAGACCGGAATCGTCTATCTGAACACCCACTACTATGGTGGAATCAAGAAGTACCAGTGGGTCGCACAGCAGCTTGCCATCTACGGTGTTGTGGTCAAGACGGACGGAACAGTCGTGGACGTTACAATCGGTGACGATCCGAATGACCCTGTCTTCTGCATCTCGGACATCCTACCACACTGTGCACAGGAGCAGATGAAGACGACTGCAGCCGAGTTCATCGAGGGAGAGAAGCTCGATGCAATCCTTGCCTGCTATCCAAACGTCAAGAACTACCAGGATCCGGAGAAGGACAAGTACGAGCCTGGTGATTGAAAGGACAAGGTCATGAAGTTCTTCGAGGACAAGTACGGAATCAAGGAAGAGGACTTCGCCTCAGCAGAGCTTGAGATCGTCCCTGCCGGAAAGGCAAGATATCTCGGATTCGACAAGACCCTTATTCTTGGTTATGGTCAGGATGACAGGGTCTGTGCATACACATCACTCGTCGCAATGGTCGAAGGTGAGGCATCTGGAAGAACAAACTGCTGCATTCTTGCAGACAAGGAGGAGACCGGAAGCGCAGGTGCAACCGGAATGAACTCCCATCTTCTTGACAATGCGGTCGCAGAGGTCGTGGCCCGCCTTGATGTCAAGGTCAACACAGAGCTCGCCATCAGAAGAGCTCTTGCAAACTCCTTCATGCTTTCAAGCGATGTCAACACAGCATTCGATCCTCTGAACGCAAACCTCTACGATTCAGCCAACTCATCCTTCCTGGGTCGCGGAGTTGTCTTCAACAAGTACACCGGTGCCCGTGGAAAGTACGGCGCCTCAGATGCCAATCCTGAATTCATCGCCAAGGTCCGCAAGAAGCTCTATGAGAATGATGTCTACTTCCAGAATGCGGAGCTTGCAAAGGTAGATGTTGGTGGAGGTGGTACAATTGCCAAATATGCTGCCGAATACGGAATGGATGTTCTGGATTGCGGCGTATCAGTTCTCAGCATGCACGCACCATGGGAGATTACATCTTCCTATGATGTCGAGCAGGCCTACAAGTGCTACAAGGCATTCCTGGAACTGGAATAATTGATTTGCTATTTGACTTGAAAAAAGAAGGGGCTGCCGTTTGGCAGTCCCTTCAACTTTTGTTCCCCATTTTAGATCGAGTTTAAGCAACAGACTCAACCTTCAATGACTTTGCTTTTCTCCTTTCTAGCGGCGGCCTCGATTTTGTCGGCTATGGCCTCTATTCCTTCATATAGTTCATAGCAATCATAGCTGACCACCTTGACTGTTCCCCATGTGAAATGGAGTTTTGCGTCGATGTGGAAGCCTTGACCGATTGTTTCTCTTTTCATTGTGATGTCCAGGTCATGCAGATAGCCTTCTGCAAAATCCAGTTTGGCAAGTTTCTTGTCCAAAAATTCGCGGGTTTCCTCGCTGATCTGATAATGGATACCTCTGACGTTCAGGTTCATGCTGTTTCCTCCTTACTGCAAGATAATATCTACTTAAATGATAAGGTCACTATAGTCAAAAGTCAAAAGTAAATTTTATCGGGTATAGGAGGAATCTATGTTAAGTTCGCTTCTGTATTTGCCTACCGTACGGCGTGCGCACTTGACCCCGCGAGACAGCAGAAGGTCTGATATCTTCTGGTCTGAGAGGGCTCCGTTCTCGGCGATTATCTCGGCTATCATGTCCTTGACTACGTTCCTGGAGACGCTTTTCTGGTCACCTGAGGTGGTTGAGACTCCCTGAGAGAAGAAGTACTTCAGCTGGAAGAGACCCCAGTCCGTGTCGACCCACTTGCTCTGGGCAAGTCTACTCATTGTGGTCTCATGGACCTCGATCTTCTCCGCGATGTCCTTGAGTGTCATGGTCTTGAGGAATCTTGGTCCCTTGAGGAAGAAATCCCTCTGGTACTCCATGATTGCGACTCCTGCCTTGTAGAGGGTCTGGAAACGCAGGTTGACCTGGCTGATCAGGGTCTTGGCCTGTCTGACGGAGTCTCTGATGTAGGCTCCTGCCTCCTTTGCCTCAGGTCCCTTGAGCTCCTTTGCCAGGCCCTCGAACTCAGGTGAGATCTCAAGGTTCGGGATGTCTCCGCGATTGAGCTCCAGAACAAGGGCTCCATTGACGTTGTGGATGGAGAAGTCAGGCTCCACACCTGTTATGGCATCGGAGGAGAAGTTCTGACCAGGGTAGGGGGTGAAGCCCTTCAGTATCGAGTAGAAGGTCTGAAGGTCATCCTCCGAGATTCTGAGTGAGGAGGCTACCTCCTTGAACTTGCCGGCTCTGAGCTTCTCGAGGTGCAGGTTCACCATATCGGAGAAGATTCTGAGATCCTCCTGTGCCATGTTGGCCTGCTTAGCCTGGAGGATAAGGGACTCCCTGAAGTTGGAGACGCAGATACCTGCAGGGTCGAAGCCCTGGATGGTGGTGACTGCCTCGTCTATCTCTTGCTGTGTGTAGTCGGAGTCCTCGAAGAGAGTCTCCAACGAAAGAATGAAGAAGCCGTTCTGGTCAAGGTTACTAATGAGTCTCTCCCCGATCTCCCTGGATCTCTCTGTCATTGGGGTCTCGCCCAGCTGGACTGAGAGATGCTCTTGGAGGGTCTCCCCAGGAGCGCTGGAGTTCTCAATCATCATCTGCTTGCGGTCAGAGGCCTCCGGGTCGAAGTCACCTGTGCTGTAAGACTCAGTATAGG
>DMOO01000077.1 GCA_003456855.1 Sphaerochaeta sp. | reverse complement strand
ATTGTATCCTCTGTTCCATTTGTATTGATCGTATTTGTTTCAAATATGTACCTTGTCTGGTCATGGGTAAGCGTTGAGCCTTCCAAATGGTTGGAGTTGTAGGTGAAATCAATCTGGAGTCTATGGTATATGCCTCCCTTTATCTGATTCTCCTTCTCAAATCTCAATCGATCCAGAAGCGTGTTCGGAACCTTCCTTTCCCTTGGCTTTCTGCCTGGTTTCTCCGCGCTTTCCGGAATCATCCAAGTCTTGCCTTGGGTATAAGCCCCTTGTACACGTCCTTCTGCACAATAGTTTCTGACCGTTCTTTCAGAGAGATTCCATATCTTAGCAATCTTGGAGGAAGATAAATAATCCATGGGTATAGATTATGCCTTTATCGGCAAATTATCAATGGAATAATTGGGTGTTTTTTGCTTTATAAATTGCCGATAGTGGTTTATTTCTTCTTTGCCTTGGCTTTCTGCTGGGCCAGTTCCTTCTTGGTTGGCTTTCTGTAGGTGACTGGTTGGGTTTTCAGGGCATAGATGATTATTCCTATGCCTCCGAGGATCATCATGAAGCAGAAGATCTGGCCAAGGGAGATGTTCAGGAAGGACTTGAAGAGGGCGGTTGGCTCGCTCTCCTTGCCGAGCTTGATTATGAAGCCGAGCTGGCTGTCAGGCTCTCTGAAGTACTCGATGATGAATCTGGCAAGGCCGTAGCCAATGAAGTAGGAGCCTGTGAGGATTCCAGGACCGTTCTTTTCTTGTCTGCTCTTTGCGATCGGTCTGACCAGGAACCAGAGCACCAGCCAGAGCACAACTCCCTCGAAGAGGGCCTCGTAGAGCTGGGAAGGGTGGCGTGGAAGGTTGACCGATGAGAGGCCTGAGATGTCCATGCCGATTTTCTGGGCAGTCTGCTGCACCCATTCAAGGCTTGTGGAGAATCTTGGGGCATCAGGGAAGACCATTCCGAAAGGCTTTGTTGTGACACGGCCCCAGAGCTCTCCGTTGATGAAGTTGCCAAGACGACCGAAGGTGTAGCCAAGGGGAATTGCAGCGACCATGTGGTCTGCAAGGTCAAAGAAGCGGTAGTGGTACTTTCTTGCAAAGAGCCAGACTCCGATGATTCCACCTACGACACCGCCGTGGTAGCTCATTCCCGGAAGACCGACGAACTTGCCGTTCTGGAACGGCCAGAAGATCATCCAGGGGTGGGTCCAGTAGTACCAGGTCCCATCGTAGAAGAGGGTGGAGAAGACCCTGGCTCCAAGGATCAGAAAGCCTATTCCGTAGCAGAAGAGCGTGAGGGAATCGTCTGCGGACATGCTGTTCAGCTCCCCGTGCCTGCACTGGTACCTGAAAAGCAGGTAGGCGATGGTGAAGGCCACAAGGTACATCATGGCGTACCATCTGACAGGAAGGAACGGAAGAACATAAGGGGATATCCAGCTTGGAAAATCTACGTACATCTGCATAGGCCAATACTATCACATTTCCTTTTTATCCGTATAGAATATGGCCCAATTTGTGATTTCTGTGTTCCTTATATATGTTTTAAAGACGATGTCGGTAAAAAGTGCTATATTTCAAACATGAAGAAATTAG
Source organism: Sphaerochaeta sp. (assembly GCA_003456855.1). Taxonomy (GTDB): domain Bacteria; phylum Spirochaetota; class Spirochaetia; order Sphaerochaetales; family Sphaerochaetaceae; genus UBA9732. Next base: position 3,755 of record DMOO01000077.1, on the reverse strand, counting down.
TAACAATATTTGTAGTTCTGGTCTTGTTTGCCGGATTGCTGTTCGCCAATGGAACCCCGGAGGAGCAGCAGCAGTTCTTCGAGAACCTGATCAACAATTCTCAACAGGCCTCAGCAGGCTCTTCATCACGAATCTCATCGTCATCGTCCAGGTCCAGCACCGGGTCGGAGATAATCTCAAGGGACATGGCAACACTGGAGAGGCTTTACCAGTATGTCGAGAGGAACTTCCTCTATGACATCGACTATGACGCCGTCTACGAGGCGATGGCAACAGCCCTGTTCGACGCCCTTGGCGACAAGTACACCTACTACGTGGCCTCAGACGAGTCTGACGACTACTACGAAGAGGTTTCAGGTACCTATGGTGGCCTAGGCATCTATTTTTCCAAGTCATATGTGGACTATCAGGACCCTGAAGATGAGAGCACACTCTATGCCCACATCACCCAGGTCTTCCCTAACACCCCATCCTCAAGAGCCGGTCTGAAGGCCGGTGACTACATCATCGCCATCAACGGGGAGTCCGTTGTTGAGATGGAGGCCACTGACTGCGCAAAGCTGATGAAGGGCGAGCCGGGAACATCCGTGGAGCTCACAATCAGAAGAGGTGAGATGGAGTTCACACTCTCGATCGTGCGTGAGATCATCACTGTGCCGACTGTGGAATATGAGATGATCGATGCCTCAACCGCATACCTCAGAATCCTGGAGTTCTCAAGCAGCACCTACAACGCAATATCAGATGCACTTGACGACCTTGCAGAGCAGGGCATGGCTAAGCTGATCATCGACCTCAGGGACAACCCTGGCGGAGACGTTGACGCAACTCTGGCAATCGCCGATCTGTTCATCTCAGACTCGACACTCCTTTCAATCTCCTACAAGGACAGCTCAAAGGACGTCACCTATGTCGCAACAGACAATGTGACCGTCGATCCTGAGGTTGAGGTTGCAATCCTGATCAACGGAGGAACCGCAAGCTCGGCAGAGATCTTCTCCTCCGCAATGAGAGACTCCGGAAGGGCAATGCTCTTCGGCGAGACCTCCTATGGAAAGGGAGTCATGCAGGTGATCTCCTCCTTCGGTGACGGCTATACCTCAATAACGACTGCAAGCTTCGTCGGACCAAGCGGCAAGACGATCCACGGTGACGGCGTTGCGCCTGACGTTGAGGTGAAGGAGGTCTACGTCCTTGAAGAGGAGATGGATGCCTATACAGCTATGATCAACGACAAGGTCGCCGCAAAGTTCGTTGACGAGAACCCTGACTTCACAGACGAGAACATCCAGAGGTTCGTTTCAGAGAACCTTGAGACCTCGGGACTGAGGGAAGAGGTTCTGCGCCTCGTCGCCAGAAACGAGTATCTCTCAAGGCTCACATACGACGAGACCCCACTTGCGGACATTGTCTATGACAACGGATGCAAGGCTGCATACGAGTACCTGCAGACCTGGGAACGCGAGGTCACAAGCACCACAAATTCTACCGACGGTACAAAGAAGGTGGTTAATTTCTAGTAACCGCTAGTGTGTTATGCCGTAAACGGACCTGCCTTCGGGCAGGTCTTTCTATAATAAGAAAATATTGGCTGATATAGGTTTGTTTGTGACATTTTTACACACACTATTGCACAAGTTATGCACAACCTGTTTTGTGGAGTTGTTCAAATGATAACAAAACGGTTATAAGCCATTGTTCCTAGTTTGGTACTAATCATGTGAATAGTAGAATGCAATTTGTTGTTCTGTAAGAAATTGTTTTAAATTTGATTTTCTTGTTGTTGTATTATAATTATATAACTTTTGTTGCTTTTTTGTAGAGGCAGTTAGATGTTTTTTCGCTTATTTAACTAAAAGTTTTGCACAAGTTATCAACAACCGGCTTCCAATAACGTCTGAATTGCACCTATGGCGTAAATCGAGGCAGTTTCACATCTTAGGATATTCGTTTTAAGCAACACAGCCTTGAATCCATTGTTCATAAGATGGCGGCACTCGGCCTCTTCAAGACCACCTTCGGGACCCACAAGAATCGCAGTGCAACCGTCGAAGCCCTTCACACAGGAATAGAGGTCAGACTGGTCCTCCATAAGCTCAACCTGATGCAGAACCAGACCCAGGGTAGGGAGGCCCTGGCTTCTTTTCTTGAAATCCTCCGGAACATCTTTGATGTCTATCACTCCATCAACCTTTGTGGGGACAACAGAGCCGCTCTGCTGGATTGCCTCCGTCACAATGGCGTCATATCTGGAGAGTCTGGAGTCCTCCTTGCCCTCAAGATTGGCTACGCAGTTTCTGCTCTTGACCAGAACGATGTCCCGTACGCCGGCCTCTGTGGCCTTTTTGATTATTTCATCGGCTTTTCTGCCCTTTGGAAGACACTGATATAGGATTATCGGCTTTAGGGGTCTCTGTTGTGGAAGGGCATCTGTTGCGGCCTTGGCCTCCTGTGCCTTGCTTGCGGACAGGATGCAGCTTCCTTTACCTATGCTTTCGATTCTGAGGTCCCAGAGCCCGCCTTCTCGGTCGCGACCCATGATGTCCTGCCCCTCCTTGAGACGCAGTGCGTTCACAAGGTAGTTGTAGTCCTTGCCCGTGAGTGTGAGTGAGCTCTCGCCCTTGAATGTGCGTGGTAGAAGAAACAGCCTCATGACAAAGATTATGGGGCAATTCGTTGTTTTAAACAATCTTCTTTGTGCTATTCTTTTAGTTGTGGGTTTTATTGCCCTTTTGGAGGTGACATGTCTGAAAGAATCCCGCTTGCAGAGTATCCAAGACCGCAGATGGTGCGTGACAGCTATCTTTGCCTGAACGGCAGATGGGAGCTCAGGTTCCTCTCTGATGGAGAGGACGCAAAGCCTGTGACCATAATGGTCCCATACTCTCCGGAATCCGAGTACAGCGGAGTGAACAGGACCCTCCAGGCCCACGAGACAATGCTCTACAGCCGCCATGTTGACTTCCCTGATGTGGATTTCGCCTCAGAGAAGCTTCTTCTGCACTTCGGGGCTGTGGACTACAGGGCGGTTGTATTCATCGACAAGGAACCTGTGTTCGAGCATATCGGAGGCTATCTTCCATTCACCGTTGAGGTGAACAAGGCCTCGTTCGACCTTGATGTAAGCGTTCAGGACCCGGGGGACACAAAGGAGATCTCCAGGGGCAAGCAGAGCTCAACCCCCGGTGGGATCTGGTATCCAAAGACAAGCGGAATCTGGCAGACTGTGTGGATGGAGAAGGTTCCAAGGAACTACATAAAGGACATTGAGATCCGCCCGAACCTGGAGGGCTTCTCTCTTCTTGTGCGCATGGCTGAGACGGACTGCTCTGCTGTGGTCTGTGTTGCTGGCCGTGAGGTGTCCTTGAAAACAGGTGAGGAGACCTTCATGGCAATGGAGAATGCCCATCTGTGGAGCCCTGAGGATCCATATCTCTATGATTTCAGCGTTACCGCAGGGAATGACAGAATCACCTCATATGTGGGACTTAGAACGTTTGGAATAGGTCCTGATGCAGAAGGTGTGAAGAGGCTTCTTCTGAACGGCAAGCCTTACTTCCACCACGGGCTTCTGGACCAGGGCTACTGGAAGGGCGGCTTCTACACACCGATGTCCGACCAGGAGTTCATAAACGACATAGCCACTTTGAAGAGCATGGGTTTCAACACCCTGAGAAAGCACATCAAGGTGGAGCCGCTTCGGTGGTACTACCACTGTGACCGCCTTGGGATGCTCGTCTGGCAGGACATGGTCT
>DMOO01000072.1 GCA_003456855.1 Sphaerochaeta sp. | reverse complement strand
CCGTCGGAGCTGTCACAGAGCTCATGTACAAGCACTATGGCTGCTGCTATCTGAGACTTCAGAGAAAGCCGTCCCCGGTCCTCTATTCACAGGATGAGAAGTTCGAGATCGGAAAGTCAAAGGTTCTCAGAGAGGGCAAGGATGTCGCCATCGTGGCCCTTGGTGCCGTTGAGGTCAACGAGGCCCTCAAGGCCGCGGATGAACTTTCAAAGCAGGGAATCGAGTGCACCGTAGTCGATGCAATCTGGGTCAAGCCTCTGGATTGCGAGATGATTCGCAAGCTTGCCTCCCAGTGCGGAAAGATCGTCACCTGCGAGAACCACCAGGCCGCAACAGGCCTTGGAAGCGCCGTGGCCGATCTTATTGTAGAAGAGGGCCTTTCCTGCCGTCTGAAGAGGGTTGGGATCAAGGAGCGCTTCGGCCAGGTCGGAAAGAAGGACTTCCTGATCAAGGATTTCAACATTGACGCAGAGTCAATCATCAATACAGTAAAGAGTTTTTAAGGAGACTATAAAATGAAAATCGCAATCGCATCTGATCTTAGCGGCTTCCCACTCAAGTGTGCCATCGTCGACCATCTCAAGGAGCAGGGAATTGAAGTTCTTGATTTCGGCATCCCAGATGCAGAGCATCCAGCTCCATACGTAGAGCAGGCTCCAAAGGTATGCAAGGCCATACAGAACGGTGAGGCAGAGAGGGGAATCCTGATCTGCGGAACAGGACAGGGAATGGCAATCGTTGCCAACAAGCACAAGGGAATCTATGCCTGTGTCGTCGATTCAGTCTTCTCCGGTGAGAGAGCAAAGATCATCAACGACGCCAACGTCATCACAATGGGCGGTTGGATCACCGCTCCTTTCCTTGGTGTCCAGATCGTTGATGCATGGCTTTCAATGAAGTTCACACAGAAGATGGAGTTCAAGAAGGACTTCCTTACAAAGAATCTTGGAATCGTAAAGGACATCGAGGCACAGAACCTCAAGTGAGGACAATATGATCAAGTCATCTCTCAGTCCGCTTTCAGTCGTTGAACGCAGACATCTGACAAAGGCAGAGCTCAAGAGGATCGTCGGAGACAAGGGCAAGATCGCCATCGTCACCGACAACGCCCCTATAGCATCAAAGGAGGCCTTGATAGCTTCATTCTCCGAGAAGGAGGCTGTTGTTCTCGACAAGGTCAGTCCGAACCCGAAGACCACTGACATCATGGAGATGTTCAACGACCCTAGGTTCGCAAAGTGCAAATCCATAGTCGGTATCGGTGGTGGCAGCGTCATGGACAGCGCCAAGGCCCTTGCAATGCTGAAGACCAACGGCGGAAACCTTGATGATTACCTTGGAAACAGCCCTAAACTGAAGATCGAGAAGCGCTGCGCAAACCTGGTTCTGCTTCCGACAACAGCAGGAACAGGCAGCGAGGTCACCAAAGTCGGTGTCTTCTCCTCCGAGAGCGGCAGGAAATACACCCTGGGGTCACCTCTGATGCACGCCCACAAGGCAATACTTGTGCAGGACTTCGTTGTGACAGCCCCACCTGCACTGGTTGCATCAACCGGACTTGACGCCCTTGACCATGCACTTGAGTCGATCTGGAACAAGAACGCAAAGCCTGAGACCTTGGATCTTTCCGTCAAGGCCGCAATCGAGGTCCTTGGCAACATCACAACAATGTATGACACAAGCGTCAGGCTCAGAGAGACCAAGGCCCTTCCTGGTCCAAGCGACTACGAGGCCTCAAGGAAGATGCTCCATGCCTCCTGCATGGCTGGAATGGCGTTCAACCTCACAGGAACCGCTGCAGGCCACGCACTGAGCTTCGTTCTCTCGGAGACATGGCATGTCCCACACGGAACAGCCTGCGCCTTCACACTCAACGGGGTGTTTGCACTTTCGACCTCGAACGAGACGACCTGCAAGTACCTTGCCGAGATCTCAAAGCACTTCCATCCGGGGGTCAAGGACACAGCTGAGCTTGTGCGCCTTCTCCAGGAGGATGTCGCAAACCTGACAGTCAGACTCAAGCAGCCTCAGAGATTCGCAGACCTTGGCATCAACCTTGCCAAGGATGAGATCGACTGCAACTTCGAGCGTTCCTTCGATGACCCGAAGATGTGGAACCAGATGCCTCCTGCAACCAAGGAGAACATCTATCCGCTTCTTGAGAAGCTCATCTGACAAGATATGGCACCGATTCTTCTTTCAGGCCTTGCCATATTCTTCTCGTTTACAATCGAGGCGGTGACCGGCTTTGGATGCACGGTCATCGCCTTGCCATTTGTGACCGCACTGCTGGGAATGCAGGAGGGTATAATAGAGGTCACCATCCTGGCCTTCCTTCTTGCGCTCTGGCTGGCGGTGAAGAACTTCAAGGACATAAAGTTCAAGATCCTTCTCACAATAGTGCTTCTGATGCTTCCTGGCCTTATCCTGGGGCAGTACATCCAGAACGTGGCCGACCTCTCCATCCTGAAGACACTACTGGCAGTGTTCATCACCGCCGTGTCTGCACTGAGACTCGGTGCGATGATAGTGAAGCACTTCAGAAACAGGAAAGGTGATGCCGAGCAGAAGCCGGAAGAGGCTCCAAAGGTTCGCTGGTACAGCTACATAGCGCTGCTGGCAGCCGGAATAGTGCACGGACTCTTCTCCTCTGGTGGTCCTCTTGCAATCATCTACACCTCTGTGGCTCTACCTGACAAGAAGAGCTTCAGAGCCACACTATGTGCCCTTTGGACCGTGCTGAACACCTTCCTGGTATTCTCCTATCTTTTTGGTGGGAAGATCACTCCGGTCATGGGAAAGCAGATGCTCTGCCTTCTTCCCTTTATGGTGGCTGGAATTGTCGTCGGAGAACTTCTCCACCACAAGGTGAATGACAAGATTTTCCTTGCTTTGGTCTATGTTGTTCTGCTTGCGACCGGCATAGTGATGTTCATCTGAATCCCTGAACAAAATTTCTATTTTTTCTTTGGTTTTGCATATTGACAAATGCTCTTTGGGGAACTTAATATAGTGTCTGATGCCACCAAGACACACTACATTTTGTGTGTCCTCCGGCAGTAAAGTTTCCGAAAAATTAGTAAATCTTTATAGGAGATGCCAATGTATCAGGTCATCAAAAGAACAGGGAAGACTGTCGACTTTGACATTAAGAAGATCGAGAACGCCATTGTAAGGGCTTTCGTTGCAACGAACAAAAACTACAATGAGGATGTTATCCAGATGCTCGCTCTCAGGGCAAGCGCTCGCTTCGCAGACAAGGTCAAGGATGACAAGGTCTCAATCGAGGATATCCAGGATGGAGTCGAGGCCACACTTGCACAGGCTGGTTATGACGATGTAGCCAAGGCCTATATCCTTTATAGAAAGCAGCACGAGAACATCAGACAAGCTGACAAGACTCTCGTTGACTACAAGAAGCTCATCGACAGCTATCTTGGAGCAAAGGACTGGAGAGTCAAGGAGAACAGCACAGTCAACTACTCAATCGGTGGACTGATCCTCTCCAACAGCGGCGCTGTCACAGCCAACTACTGGCTTTCAGAGATCTATGACAATGAGATCGGTGAGGCTCACAGAAGTGCAGCCATCCATCTCCACGACCTTTCAATGCTCTCAGGCTACTGCGCAGGTTGGTCACTCAAGCAGCTGATCCGTGAGGGTCTCGGTGGAGTCAACGGAAAGATCTCCTCCGCACCTGCAAAGCACCTTTCAACACTGTGCAACCAGATGGTCAACTTCATCGGTATCATGCAGAACGAGTGGGCAGGAGC
>DMOO01000011.1 GCA_003456855.1 Sphaerochaeta sp. | reverse complement strand
ATGATGACCCATGAAAGGAAGTGAGGCAGGTAGGACAGTGTCTGGACGACCTTTCTCAGAATCTTGTGGGTGCATTCATAGATTGCAATTGCAAGGATGATTGAAAGAGGAAGGCTGACAAGGAGCTTTCCGAAGCTGTACATCAGTGTGTTTCTGATCAGGTCCCAGAAGTAATATGAGCCGATGAAGGTCTTGAAGTTCTTCAGTCCAACCCAGGTTCCACCAGTGATTCCCGTTCTCTTGAGCGATACGAAATCTCTGAAGGCGATCTGTGCATTCCACATCGGGATGTACTTGAAAATGAAGTAGTAAACAATCGGGATCAGGAGAAGGAAATAGATGAACTTGTGTCTGTTCATCTCTGCCAGGAGATGGCCGTTCTCAGCCTTTCTGAACTCCTTCTTCTTTGCCTTGATCTGAGCATTGACAGGTTCAAGCTCCTTCTCAAGTCTTGCCACTTCCGAGGTGTTCTGCTGGCCTTTGGCTGTCTTGAGACTGTCTTCAAGGCCCTTTTTCTGGGCTTGAAGCTTCTCAATGGCTTCGACGAGCAGATAGTTCTTTCCGCTTTTCTTCATAGCTTACAATGCAGTCCGTCCTTGGTTGGACAGACTTCCCCCTTTTCGTGCGTGTAATAGAATTCTATGACTTCGGCGAGGTAATATAGATACTAACTTTTGGACAATTCAGACTTTCTTGCGTTCCTCAGACGGCTGGGGCTATAGCCCTTTATCTTCTTGGAGACCCTGCAGAAATAAGCCTGATCCTGGAAACCTGTGGCAATGGAGACCTCATTGACGGACATTCCTGTATTTCTGAGAAGACGACCGGCAAGCCAGACCTTGTATCTGTTCAGATAATCCCATGGCGACAGTCCAAGCTCCTTCTTGAAGATTCTTGTCAGATAATCCTCTGAGACGTGGACATCATCGGCAACCTGCCATCTGCTCAACTGCAGTGTTGCATGGGTGCAGATGTAGGCCTGGGCCTTCTTGACGATGATACCCGTCTGGGTGGCCAGAAGCTGGGAGCCTCCGAGAATGGCCCTTACGCGCATGGCGAACTCCTCGCTTTCAAGCATGCATGTATTCACGACTATGACGTTAGGGATGTCTCCGATGGCCTCCACGAAGGCTTCATCGACATTGTCGGTGCAGATTATGACCGGAGTCTGGGATATCTTGGTGTTCCCCCTTATGGCCTTCAGGAAGGTGACTACAGCAGATATCCTATTTGCCGGGTCCTCCATCATCACTATGACAAGGCCAGGTTCGTTCTTCCTGCACATCATCGCCGCATTGGACAGGTCACACGACAGGACATTCGGGTCCTGAAGCCATCTGTAAAGATCCTCAGTTGCGGAACCGACTTGAAGGACTATCCTACCCTTGTCCTCGATCGAGGATCTGATTGCATCCTCAAGGGATTTAGATCTCGGGCAGTCCATGCAGATGAACGGAAGGTTCCTGTAGGTCTCGTTCGATACAAGACAGAGAAGACTTGAAAGGGCATTGTAACCCTTGAATCTGGAATCCCAGTAGATGGCACCTGTTGTGGCGGGGAGACGCTTCTTCTCAGAGAATACGGAACCATTGACCTCTTCAAAGCTCGTCTTAGGCATCGAGAACTCAGGATGCTTCTCCAGACAGGCGAGGACCTCCCCGTCCTCCCATGGCCTCGATGTCCCACCGCCCAAAGACGGGTAAGGAAGGACCACGCTCACATTCGAACCATCCATAGAGAAGGTTCCGTTGTGCATCAGGACGATCTTCTTGGCAAGACGTTCGCCGATATCGTTCGGGTTCGAGCTCCACTTGCCGCTTGTATCGGTTATGTCGATTCTGATTCCCTTTGATTGCATGCAGGCATTGATTCTTGTACCATCACCCATTGAAGATATGACGGTCTCGAATGCTTGCCTAAGCCTATTTTCATCAGCTATTATGCAACATAACGGCATCGTTTTCTCATAACAGGAGAACGAAGAAAGGAACTTGTCAAGATTCAGGGTGAAGGTGTCCAGCTCAAGTTCATCGGTGGAGCTGAGAGCCAGATCCAGAATCTGGTTGGCTCCGGTTATCTTCTCTATGATGCTTTTCTTGCTGGCGGCATCCAGATTGGAAGAGGAGACAATTTCCACGATGTCAGAGAGAGGGTCCCTGAGATTCTCACCGACGTTTGCAAAGAAGGTAGTCCTTGCCTGCTCCGCCTTCTCTGCAGTCTGCTGGGCCTTCCTTGTGGCCTCGAACAGCATTGAATTCCTCAGTGCGCTGGAGACCACACTTCTTACCTCCTCGCAGACAGAGCCGTTGAAGACCTTGAGCTTCATCAGAATATGGCCCATGTACTCGGATTCAGTGCAAAGAGGAGACGCGACCCAGATACCGCTGTCTATTATTCCGCCGTTCTCCGGGGCAAGAAGGTTGTCGGAGAATGACAGGTCCGTTCCAACAAGCTGCGACCTCTCACCGTTGCTCAGGACTATATGGATATTCTCGAATCCAAGGTCCTCTGCATTCCTCTCCAGAATCCGTGAGATGTCGGCAACTGTGTTGGCCTCCAGAAGCTCGTTGTTGAAGCGGTTGAAGGCGTTTCTTCTGCTGTGGTCCTCATAGCTGACTATTGAGTTGTTCCTGTCAAGCACGAACGGGAGAAGCTCCATTGCAGTGTCGATTATAGTGGTGCGGTTCTTCTCCTCGACACTTGGAAGAAATGCTATGGAGTTGATGGTCATCTCCATCTCGAACACATCTGCTCCATTCATGCACAGGGACTCGAGCAGGGCCCTTATATTCGACTCTGAAGGATTGCGGTACACCCTGTCTACCAGCAGTCTTGCATCAGAGAGAGGGATCGGGAAGTTGGCAGACATAAGATAGGCTATGCCGGATATTTCCGTTGAGTAAGCTGTAGCGGGGTTGAAGCTTCCATCACAGCCGCAGCTTCTTCTGAAAATCGGGGTTGTAGGCAGTACCTTGTCCTGGCAAGGGCGCCCTTCGACTAGATTGGTGAACATCTGGGCGGCGTTCATTCCAAGCCCTGCATAAGGCAGTCTCACCGTTGTGATAGGCACATTGAGCATTCTTGACTCAAGAGAGTCGTTGAAGCCGCAGACAATGACATCATTGGGTATTCTGTATCCATGGGAAGTCAGCTCCTGGACTGCCGTGTGCATCATCAGGTCACTGGCGCAAAGCAGGGTGTCAAAGTCCTTTCCCGGGACCTTTCCCCTGTCTTCCAGCAGCTGTTTCATGGCCTGCGCACCTGCACTCCACGGAAATGGATCTGTGATTATCGATTCGTTGATCTCCAGTCCGTTCTCCTTGAGTACGTCCAGATAGGCCTGGAACCTCTCCTGTGCAGAGTTGTGGTTCTCAGGGGCCCTAACATAGGCGATCTTCTTCGAGCCATGATGATGGATGCAGTGCTCTATCAGGTAACGGGAACCATCGTAGGCGTTGAATCTTATGTCTGGAATGTCGGGGTAGCGTTTGGTCTTGCCGTCGATGGTGACCATAGGCAGGGAGAGCATGTCTCCGAACTGGGATAGGACCTCCTCGTTGCCAGTCTTTCCAGTGAGGGACGAGCACCAGATGATGGAACCGTCAAGGTTCTCGGAGTTCACCAATCTGTAGATGGAACTGCGCATCTTCTCAAGAGGTATGGCGCTATGCATCCTTCCACCGGAGAACAAGATAAGGCTATCATCCCCCTTCTGTTTGAACATTGAGGCCACAGAAGGCCAAAGCGACACTGAAACTCCAGTAAAAAGGTCTGCAAGGACAAATCCGATTCTCATAGTTTGAACTATATCGTATGGTCTGAGACAAGACAATTGGAACTTTTGCTTTTTGCACAAAAACGACTTTTATCTTCTCCACCTGCCGGAGATGTAGAAGGCCATTCCAATGACAATCGGCATGAAGCCCGCTATGGCATCGCCATACCAGCAGCCAAGGCTCCCCATGCCCACACCGAAGTACAGTATGGCCGCAAGCCCTATCCTCATGACTATGCCGTCTATGAGAGCGACCGCAAGATTCAGCTTTGTGTTACCGGAACCGTTTATAAGGGAGAAGCCCACAGATCTTGTGGCGGCTCCATAGAAGTTCAGGATGATCGGGATTGTAAGGATGTGCACTGATGCAAGGACTGATGCATCCTTAGTGAACATGCCGTAGATAGCCGACGGGAATGCAAGGATGATGCCTGAGAGCAAAGTGAAAAGCGCAATACCGAAACAAGCCACGGTCAGAAGGATCCTAGGGACCCTATCATACTTTCCGGCACCAAGGTTCTGACCGACCATCGAAGATCCTGCGGCGGTGAAAGACATGGAGACAACTCCACCCACCACGTTTATCTTGTTCAGGATTCCAGCCATTGCAGAGTAGACCACACCTTCAAGATTGATCCATGCAAGAAGCAGGATCTTTGAGAAGCTCACAGCGGCACTCTGGATGGCCATCGGGATGCCCAACAGGACCAGAGGTTTGAGGGTGTCACCGTGGATGGCAAAGCTTCTTACCTTGAAGTCAAAACCGAATCCCTCACGCCTTATGTAGAGGTAAACCAGGGATGAAATGAAGCTGACACCCTGACCTATCACGGTTGCAAGAGCGGCTCCGAACACCTCCATATGGAAGTTTACAACGAACACGTAGTCAAGGATTATGTTCAGTATGGCGGCTATGGCCACAAAGACGAAAGGCCTCTTGCTGTCACCCATGCCCCTCAGTATCGCGGACACTATGTTGTAACCATATATGAACACAAGGCCGAAGATGCAGGTGACCATGTAGTCCATGGCATATTCGTAGGACTCGATCGGAGTGTTCAGCGCGTTCAGGATCGGGGATCTGAGTATATAGCAGACAACGGAGATTATGACAGAGATTCCAAGGAGGAATGAGAACAGGGTTCCTATTATCCTGCTCACAGTCTTGGAGTTTCCCGCACCTACGTTCCTTGCAATCAGAACCTGTCCGGCCGAGGAGAATCCCATGGCGACGAAGGTCAGAAGGTGAAGCAGGTCTCCCCCGATGGATACGGCTGACATGCCTGCGCCGCCTATGAACTGACCGACTATGATCATGTCCACTATATTGTAGACGGCCTGAAGAGAATTGGAGACGAACAAAGGTAATGCAAAGACAAGAAGCTGTTTTGTGACGCTTCCTGTTGTCAGATCCTTTACCATTGTCCCCTGTTTCTGCCGCATGGGACAATTTTACTTGAAAAGAGTTTTGAGATTCAAGGACACGTTGTCAAAAATACTTCTCGCAGTACTCATGCACCTTGTCCAGGAACTGCTGGTTTCTGGAGATGTCCAGCTTGAGACCATGGCCTGAGTGCGGAAAGACGAAGCTGTCATAGGTCACGCCGGCCTCATCCAGGGCGATCTCAAGGATGTTCCTGCTCTCTGGAGGGACTATAAGGTCAAGTGAGCCATAGGCGAACACGATAGGAACGCTGTCCTGGTTGATGTAGGTGTATGGTGAGATGCTCTTCCAGATGGCATCAGCATCGCCGCTCTCGACCATCTCGGGAGTAACCAACTGACCGCTGAACATGCTGACCCAGTTGGCGTAGTCCTCGGTTGTGCCGTCAAGATGCAAAGCGCTCTTCAGGATGTCGGTTATGTTGCTGCCTCTCCACACTTCAGGGTTGAAGGTTGTTGGACCGGATTCCTGGATGATGAACTTGATTGGAAGTGGGGAGCTGTCCTTCTCCTTGAAGCCGTAGAGCATTGCCTGACAGGCTCCTGCAGAGAAGCCATTGATAGCCATATCTGTAAGATTGATGCCAATTTCAGCGCATTTGTCCTTGATTGCGGCTACTGCAGCCTTCACCTCATCATTGATCAGAGCAATGTTTGTGGTGGTCGTCTCGGACAGGAGAGTATAGCTCATGGAGGCTGTTGTGTAGCCCTCAGCTGCAAGGTTGCGGCTCCACTGCTCGCCGTCTGCCTTGTCCCCGGCCATCCAGCTTCCACCATGGATGAACAGAATCAGATGGGAGGCCTTCTCAGAGCTTGTATCCTCAGGAAGGTACAGATCATAGAGATTCCTCTCTGCCTCACCGTATCTCAGGTCTCTGATGACCTCCCCCTGATAATCGACATCCAGGAGCTGGTTCTCCTTCTCGATGTATCTGATGGTCTGTCCGGCCACAAGGGCTCCCAGAAGAAGTATGACTGACGATATTGTGACAAATGTGCTGAGCTTCATATAAGTCTCTCTTTTTCAGAATACCACAAGCGGTTTTTCATATTCAATAATGCAGACAAATATGCTCTTCACATCAAAGTCGAAAATCCAATACAATTGACATGTGTGAAGGAGGTGCGTATGCGTACCCCGTTTTGGTTCCGGATTGTGGTGCTGGTCATTCTGATAGCCGTTCTTCTTACAGCCCTCTTCCTGGGTGCAAGCAAGATCCTGGATATCTGGGCAGCGGCCAATCCATGACTGGGAGGGCTGACATGGACCAGTATGTCAAAGGAGAAACGCTAAGGAGACTGAGAGAGGAGAAAGGTCTGTCGGAATTCGACCTGGCTGAGAAGCTTGGAGTCGGTTTCGATCTGATCATGAAGTGGGAGGAAGGCCAGGCCTATCCTGACATCTCTCTGCTCAAACCAATTGCAAAGGCCCTGGACACCACCGTAGAGCAGATCCTTGATGGGGTTGAGGTGGTGAGCACAAACAGGAACACCGACATCAACGAATCCAAGTTCTACGTCTGCCCGGTCTGCGGGAACATAATCACAAGTGCAGGAAACGTCGAGATAAGATGCTGCAACGTCACTCTCCAGCCTCAGGAGGAGCAGTTCTGCGACGACGACCATATGATAGAGTCCGAGGAATCGGATGGAGAGTATTACGTCACCGTAGAGCACGAGATGACAAAGGAGCACTTCATCTCCTTCCTTGCTTTCATGGGCGGAGACGGAGTGCACGTGTCAAAGATGTATCCAGAGTGGTACTGCCAGTCCAGATTCCCTTTGGGGAGAGGCAAGCTTTACTGTTACTGCAACATCCACGGTCTCTTCTGCAAGGATGTCAGACCGCCAAAGCACAAGAGCATAGACCTGGACAGCCTAGGGCTCTAATCATTTCTCGATTCTTGTTCTGACCTCTTCCAGAGAAAGACCCTTCTTTCTTGCTATTTCGGAGATGTCGTCGTATTCGAGCTTTGATCTCTCAACACCATAGCCGTAGCTCTTCTTGACCCTCACAGGTCCGAATTCAGTGTCGATGGTCTCAGTCTTGCGGGAAAGAACATAGCGGCTGCAGGCCTTCTCCCTTATGCCAAGGGTTGTGGTATGTCTGAAGAACTCCTCAACCATTCTACCCTTGTCCTCAGGTCTGCAGATCACAGAGAGCAGGATTCCAGGTCTGGACTTCTTCATCCCGATGGACGTTGTGAACACATCCAGAGCCCCTGCCTTGAACAGGGCCTCCTGGGCATATCCCACAGCTTCCGCAGTCATGTCATCCAGGTTGCATTCAAGTTCAAGGACCGAATCAGTGGACCCTTCCCTTTCTCCGACCATGATCCTGACGCAGTTTGCCCTATCAAAGTCCTTCTTGCCCATTCCGTAGCCGATGGATGAGACTGTCATGATGGGCATGCTGCCGAAAGAGGTTGCAAAGTGCTTCAGCAGAGCAGCCCCGGTAGGGGTGCAGAGCTCTCCCTTGATGTCCTGGGAGTAGATTGGACAATCCTTCAGTATATGGGCTGTTGCAGGTGCAGGCACAGGCAGGATTCCATGGGCGCATTTGACGGTTCCAGAACCGACATGGATTGGAGAAACGATAACCTCTTCTGCTCCGATTACATCAAAAAGCATGCATACTGCAGTGACATCGGCTATTGCATCCATGGTGCCAACTTCATGGAAATGTATCTGGTCAACCGTTGTTCCATGGACCGTTGATTCTGCCTGTGCAATGAGGTTGTAGACTGCCATGACATCCTTCTTCACCTTATCCGAGATAGGAAGATGAGAGCAGACTATATGCTCGATGTCATGCATTGATGAGTGATGGTGATGATGGTGCTCGTGCTCATCATGATGGTGATGTTCCTCACCCTCCTCTTCTCCGTTGAAGGTCACGTCCATGTGGCTGCCGGTGATTCCACACTTCTCGGACTTCACAAGACTGTACTGGATTCCTGGCAGTCCAAGGGAGTTCAGCTTCTCCACGAAGGTCTTTCTTGCATTCTCATCCATTGTGTCCAGAAGTGCAGCGGTGAGCATGTCACCTGCGGCTCCCATCGATGCGTCTATGTAAATCGTCTTCATTTCCTTTTCTCCACATGGTTGATCATTGATGCCAGATAACCGGCCCCGAATCCATTGTCTATGTTGACCACGCTGACTCCACTAGAGCAGGAGTTCAGCATGCTGAGCAAGGCGGAGAGCCCGTTGAACGATGCCCCGTAGCCGACAGATGTAGGCACGGCGATGACGGGACAGTCGACAAGGCCACCAAGAACAGATGCAAGTGCACCTTCCATTCCCGCAATGGCTATGACCACTGTGGCTGATGTAAGCTCCTCGAGGTGTGAGAGGGTTCTGTGAAGTCCCGCCACACCCACATCATAGAGTCTTACGACCTCATTGCCGTAGCTCTCTGCGGTTATTGCGGCCTCCTCGGCAACAGGGATGTCACTTGTGCCGCCGGTGGCGACCACTATCCTGCCTATTCCATCAGGCTTTGGCATACTACCAACAATGCCGATTCTGGCATCGCTGTAGTACTTAAAGCCGGGTATGTCCTGCAGACCTTCAGCCTTGGCTCCGTCGATTCTGGTGATCAGGATGCATCCGTTGCCGTCATCGGACAGGGCCTTGGCTATCGCCTTGATCTGTTCCACGGTCTTTCCGGCTCCGTAGATGACCTCACACTGGCCTTGCCTGAGTTTGCGGTGAAGATCCACCTTTGCGAATCCGAGATCCTCGAATGGCTTTGACTTGAGCTTTGACAGAGCCTCGTCAACAGAGACGGAGCCGTCCTTCACGCCTTCAAGCAGTCTTCTGTAATCACTGTTCATCCCTTGTCTCCAAATCAAGAAGGACTCCTTTGTAGTCCTTTCCAAGTTCTTGTTTGATTTTATCACGATAGTCCATCAGCTTTGCAAGCTGTGAGGCCCTGACCTGAATTCTGGCATAGCCGTCCAGATAACGTACACGGAAGTCATCGAAACCCATCGAGAACAGCAGCTCCTCCGCATTCTCCGTCATCTTCAATTTCTCTGCGGTTATCTGGTCCCCTGTCGGAATCCTTGTGGCAAGACAGGCATAAGCGCTCTTGTTCCAGGTGAACAGTCCAGCTTCCCGGGATCTCTTTCTTATCTCGGCCTTGGTCAGTTCACAGAGCCTGAGAGGAGAAAGGACCTTCATCTCGCCAAGGGCCCTGTAGCCCGGTCTGTCAGCTATGTCGTCAGAATAGTTCGTACCATCCAGTATTGTTGTGAAACCATCCTTGGCTGCAGCCTCCAGTATGGTGGAGAATATTCTTCTCTTGCAGTGATAGCATCTGTCCTTCGGGTTTGATGCAACGATCGGGTCACAGAGCACATCAACCTCAAGAATCTTCATCTCACAGTCTGTGTACTGTGCGATCCTCTTGGCATCCTCCAGCTCGAATCCCGGCTGGAACTGTGAGCTCACATAATACGCGATGACTTCCGCATTGCACTTTTTGGCCTCATAGAGCAGATATGATGAGTCCACTCCACCGGAAAAGGCGATTGCAACCTTGGGATTTTCCTTGAAGAATTCATTCAACGTCATACTCAACTCCTACCCCTTCCCTCATAATGAAGGTCGTTCCAGGCAGCCACATAAGCAAAGCCGATCCAGAACGAATCCCTTTTGACAATATCCTCAAGAGGCTTAACTCCGACTTCATGCAGTGGATATGAGAGCATGGCGTACTCAAGATCCGATTCTTCTTTATCTGCAAGGTTCTTGAGTTCCTCCACCGTTGTATGGCCCACGAGCAAGGAACAGCCTGCCTTGTATGAGGTATGGTGGCCACAGTCGTAGTCATCGGTGAACTTCTCGAGCAAAGTCGCCTTTCCGCCGCAGCGCCTTGCAGCTATTGCCTGCCAGTACATTGCAGCTATCTTCATCTCCTTGTTTGCGAGGTCGTAGCAGATCTCCATCTCTTTCATGGACTTCTCATACTGCGCGCTAAAAAAGTATCCAAGTCCAATCTGGTAGGAGAC
Organism: Sphaerochaeta sp.; assembly: GCA_003456855.1. Lineage (GTDB taxonomy): Bacteria > Spirochaetota > Spirochaetia > Sphaerochaetales > Sphaerochaetaceae > UBA9732. The sequence goes on along the minus strand of DMOO01000011.1, from coordinate 4,009 downwards.
ATCCTCGTAGTCAATGGCTCTAAGCTTGAAAAAGTCCTCAAGACTGCCCTTTGTGTCCAAGGTGTACAGTCTTCTGATGGCCCTCATTCTCAGGGCCTCAGGTCTGGAAGGAAGAAGCTCTACCGCCTGGTCCAGGAACTTCAGTGCTGATTTGTACCGAAGTTGGAAGATTAATGCCTTTGATAAAGGCAATAGGGCGTCATAACGCTCGTTTGGATCAACAAGGGACTCGAGATTCCTCTTGATTGCAATTATCTCTTCAGTGTCCTTCACAGTCTCAGGCTTGTTGCCCATCTGTGAATCCGGACCCTCGTGGATGTCGGCAAAGTACTTACCCATCAAACAACCTCCTCCACTTCCTCTCTCTTGGCACTGAAGTAGATGCTCATGAAATAGAAGCTCAGTGACAGAAGCATTATACATATTCCAGGGGAAAGAAGATATGCATAGGCCTGCCTTATGAACGCACCATTCTTGTACGCCATGTTGACCATGGTTCCCCAGGTTGGATGGAAGGTGTCTCCAAAACCAAGGAAGCTCAGGGTGGACTCCATCATGATGCAGCTGTTAAGACCCAGAAGGAACCTGGACAGAAGTATGTCCGAGGTGTTCGGGATTGTATGGTGGACCAGAATGTGAAGGCTTGAGAAACCCTCTATCCTGAGATTCTCGGTGAATGGACTCTGCTTCAGCTCAAGGACCCTGGCCCTGACTGTCCTGGCAGTTGCGCTCCAGCTGAAGACAGAGATCAGCATTATAAGGGACAGGCTTCCACCATGTATGAATGAGCCAAGGACTATAAGGATCACAAGCCTTGGAAGCATGGCCATGACATCTATCAATCCGTCTGCAAGGCGACCCAAAAGGCTGTCCTCAGCTGCAAGAGCCCCTATCATGGCTCCAAGGGCAAGAGATATCAGACTTGCGCACAATCCGGTCACAAGGGTGGTCCTTGTTCCGTAGATGATCTCAGTCATTATGTCATAGCCAAGTCTGTTGGTGCCAAGCAGGTGCTCAGAGGATGGTCTGAGCCAACTCTGGAACATCTCCTTCTGGCCATATGGAGCAATCACCGATGGAATCGCAGCCATTATCGCAAATCCGAGAAGGAGGACAAGGCCGATTACAAACAGAGCTTTGCGTCTATTCATTTACAAGCCTCCTCTTCGGATCCAGGGCAAGGGCCACCAGATCGGACAGGATTATCGCTATGGCCATTATGGCCGTTGCCATGAAGAGAATGCCCTGGATCAAAGGATAGTCCAGAGTGTAGACGGCCTCTGTCAGGAGCTTTCCCATGCCGTTGATCGAGAAGATGTTCTCGATGACCACAGATCCTGAGACGGCGAGCCCGAGACCAAGACCTATGGTCATAATGAACGGTCCGGATATGTTACCCAGAATGTAGCTGTATCTGATTCTTCTATCGGTCAACCCACGCTGTCTGGCATAGAGGACATATCTTTCTTTTGACTGCGTAGCCACCATGTTCCTTACAAGAAGATATCTGGACGGTGTCATTCCAATGACCAGGGTGGATACAGGCAGAATCAGGTGCACAAAGGTGGAAAGCCCTGCATAGGGCAGGATTCTCAGTTTGAAGCCGAAGACCAAAACCAGAGTCAGTGCAAGCAGGAACGATGGTATTGCATTGAGCACAATCATCAGAGGCGTCAGCCAGGAGTCGGTTCTCCTCCTTGTGGAGAAGCCTGAGGCAAGACCCAGGACAAGGCCCAGAAGTGATGAGATTACAATTGCCGGAATGGATATCTTCAAGGTCGGCCAGATTCTCCCCGAGATGAGAGATGACACCGTGGCCTCCTTTTTGAAGGAGTAGCCCAACGTTCCGTTGAATATGCTTTCTATGTAGTGTATGAACTGACTGAAAAGACTTTCGTCAAGATGAAGGGCATGGACATAGTACTCCTCCTGCACCGTTGTTAGGCCCTCTTCGGATATTCCCGTCAGATAGGCCAACGGGTTTCCGGGCAGAAGCCTAGGCAAGAGGAAGTTTAGCACTATGACCAGAAGGAAGCATATGACAGCTGTCAGTATGCTCCTCCATTCCCTTCTCATCTAATCAGTTCTCCTTTATGTTGAACCAGGTCTCGACGTTGTTAAGTCCGAAGACATTGTCGATCACGTAACCTGTGAACCTGGAGGATACGGCGAAGCTCATGCTGTCCCAGTAGAGAGCCACGACAGGTGTCTGCTCACTGTAGAAGTCCTGCATTGCATAGGCTCCCTGGTAGTACTCCTCGATGTTCGTGGCCTTTGCCATCATGTTCAGAGCCTCAACGAACTTAGGATCAGTTACCTGGGCTCCACCCTGTACAGGATGGTTCTTGTCGACATAGATGGTTCCAAGACCATTCATCATTCCCATTCCTGCTGAGGTGAAGCCGAACAGGGCAGCCTGGAACGACACGTTGTTCTCACTGAACTTGTTGCTTGTCTTTGCGTTGTAGGAGGCGCTGTCCAGGCCATCGAGCTCGACTGAGATGCCAAAGGCCTCCAGCTGGGTCTTTATGAGCTCTGCAGCTGCAACCTGTGCCGGACGGTCAAGTCTGTAGGTCAGCATGAATGAGACCGGATACTTTCCATCGGCTCCCCTTGAGTAACCTGCGGCTGCCATGTAGGAGTCAGCCTTTGCAAGGTCAGTGGCAAGCTGAGTGGTCTCCTTGTAGCCTACTGTGGCCTCAGGGACGAAACCGGTGTTGGCAACCTTTGCAGTTGCTCCGCCGACATAGGTGACTATCTGGGAGTAGTCTATGGCGCTGGCGACGGCACGTCTGAGATCGGCGTTGCCAAAGAGCTTGCTTGAGTTGTTGAACGACAGAACCAATGGGGCATTTGCTGCACTATAGTTCAGGATTTCAAGGCCTTTGCTCTGTTTCAGGACATCGAGATAAGTGACACCAACACCAGTTGAATAGATGAATGTGAAGTCAATGTCCCCGTTCTGCAGGGCCATGTACATGGTGTCCTCGTTGCCGAAGAGATGGTAGACGACCTTGTTCACATTCGGGGTCTTCGGGTAGTTCTCGTTGACCTTGAAGGTGATTGTACCTGCGGCCTTGTCAAAGCTCTCGAGCACATATGGGCCACAGGTGACCCTTGAATCCTCAATCGTCACATCACCGTCCTCATAGAGGTGCTTGGGGACGATTCTGAAGCTTGTCATGTTTGTGAGCTCTCTTACATTGGCAGACTTTAGGGTCAGTGATATTGACCTTCCATCCTCGCTGATTGTGTAGGACTCGTACTTGGCCTCCGTGACCTTGCCGTCGGAATTTGTCTGGGAGACAAGGTTTGCGCTTCCGGTTGAATCCTCATACTGAAGTGTGAAAAGAATATCCTCAGCTGTCACTGCCACACCATCAGACCACTTGAGACCATCGACGATGGTATATGTCCAGGTCTTTGCATCCTCTGTCGAATAATCTGCCACCAGAGGGTGGAAGCTTCCAGTGCTGTCCTGTCTGACCATAGGAAGTTCCGATACTCCACTTGCAAGCATGTCAAAGGCATACTCTCCCTGGACGGCCTTCTCGATCAAGGCAGTTGTTCCAACATGGACCTCTGAGGTCTTCTCCGAGACAGCTGCTCCGAATACGCTCATTGCAATTGCAAGAAGTGCAATCATTGTCACTGCTTTCTTCATCTTTCTCTTCTAATCTCCTTGTTTTCAATTCTATAGATTTTCCCAGCGAAGCTTTCAGCAAGCTCCTGGTCATGTGTTATCAGAAGTATCGAGCCACCGGCCTTCCTTGCCAGTGCAAGCACATTGGCCTGTGTGGAGACATCCAGCATGGAAGTGGCCTCGTCCAGGATAAGAAGCCTTGGCGAGAACATCAGCGCCTTTGCAAGGGATACCCTTTGCGCCTCTCCGCCTGAGATCTGCATTGGAAGATGCTTCAGTGTCGATGGTTCAAGCCCTACGCTCCTTGCAACCTCGACTATCCTGTTCTCCATGTGGTGGTATCTGACTATCTCAAGCATCCCGTCA
>DMOO01000101.1 GCA_003456855.1 Sphaerochaeta sp. | reverse complement strand
CATCGACACCGCCAAGCTGCGTCAGAAACTTGAAGCCGTTGTCAAGATCCTCTCCGGAGAAGAATAGTTTTTTTTTCTTCAACAATAAAAGGCTGGCCTTTTCAAGGGTCAGCCTTTTAATATATTCTTTGCTAGGGTTTCTGCTAGAAGAAGCGTGCCCTGTGGTCCTTGACGTCTGCTTCCTGCATCATCACAGGAAGGATCATCTGGGAGTTGTAGCTGTTCATCTGGGTAGCTGCATTCTTGGCATCATCCTCGGTGAAGAAGGACTCCATCTCGCGGGAGTTGACCTTGAATACATAGGTCCCAATGGCGCCTGCGACAGGTCCGCAGATCTTGCCTTCGGGAGCCACTGAAGCGCCACCGATGAACATAGGATCGAGACCCTGGCCTGCGAGTGAGGCGAACCTCACATCGACACCTGAACTGACAACGGTATGAAGGGTGTCTGCAATGGTCTGGAGGTCATTGAGGCCCTTGATCCTTTCTGCAACCCTCTCTGCGGCCTTGACGCTCAGCTGCTCGTTGTAAAGCTGCTGGTTGATCATGTCCTTGACCTCATCGAGCGTAGCGATTCCTTCCTTGTGGATACCCTTTACAGTAGTCACGAAGAAATAGTTGTTGTTGACGGTGATGATAGGAGAAACCTTTCCAACCTTGTTGTCGAAGACCCACCTGGTGACTTCCTTGGCCTGGTCGATGGCGCCATAGCTTGCAGTGCTCTCGAGGACACCGTTCATGGGGTGTGAATAGACACCGCAGGAGTCAACGGCTGCAAGATAGTTCTGATAGTTGCCTGCAGCGATCTTGGCGAACTTGCTGGCCTGGGAATAATAATCATTGAAGGTCTCGCCGCTGGCAAGGGCGGTCTTTTGGAGGACAGCAACCTGCTTCTTTGTGACAGGAGCGGTCTTCTTGGTAACCTCTACGACATGGGTGCCGTACTGGGTCTTGATGGAATAAGGCTTGCCGACCTGGGCGGTCAGGACAGACTCTAATCCAGGGATCATGTAATTCTGGGTCATCCAGCCGATGCTTCCGAGCTCACCGTCAGCCGCTGACTGTGTGTCGTCAGAGAAGGATGCTGCAAGGTTGGAGAAATTCTCTCCTTTTGCAAGGACGCCAAGAAGGCTGTCTGCCTTGGCAGTGGCATCGGTTCCACGGAGAAGGATGTGCCTTACATAGACAGAATCAGGAATCTGGGCAGTGTCCATGATCCTTCCGGCATAGAAGACGTTGGTGTTGTTGTCGGCGATGATCGGAGAAGTTCCGGTAGCGTTGCCGAAGACGAAAGCGTTCAGGTCGGAGTTGATGACATTGAGTTCACCGTCCTTGTACCAGCGCTCGTCGAAGGACATCTCAGAGTTCTTGGCAAGGAATGACTTCATACCATCCGTGGTGCTGAACTCTTCGTAAAGCTTGTCCATGGACTCGCTCGTTGCGTTGATGTCCGCCTGTGAAGGCTTGACCTCGAAGACTACATATTCAATGTCACGGGAAGCACTCTGCTTGAACATTTCCTTGTGGCTGTCGTAGTACTTCTTGATGTCTGCGGTCTGGACCTTGATGGTGGTGTCCTGTGCGAACCCGAGGGGAACCATCACGAAATCGACGTTGGTCGTGTTGTTGTTCTCTGCAATCGCCCTCTTGAGCATCAGAGGATTCTGGATGTTGCTCTGGTTGAAGAGGGAACCGTATTTTGCATAGTACTGCTGGGTTCCAACGGAAGTCTGGATGTAATCCCAGTAAGCTTTGAGCCTGCCGGATGCATCCTGGGGAATACTTGAAATGAAATTCTGGAGCGCTGTCTTGGAGAAGTTGCCATTCTCATCCATGAATGCAGGATTCTGGGCAATGATAGGAGAAACCATGTCACCGGCCAGAAGTTCCTTCATTTCATCTTCACCAACCTTGATGCCAGCCTCGTTGGCTTTCTTGGTGAACAGATACTTGTCCACAAGGCTCTGCCAGGCAGCGTTGCGGATCTGCTCCTGCTGCTGCTCGTTCTGTGCGGAAGATCCGGTCACTATCTCGTTGACAGTGGTGAAATTGTCGATATCCTGCTGGAAATCCATGTAGGAAACGGCTTTTCCGTTGATCTCACCGACATTGTTCTTGGAAGACATCATCTGGAACGCAGACTCGAGGGTTCCGGGGTCTACGATGAAAGACAGAAGGGCCAGAGCGATGATGATAGACACCGCAAGACCAGCCTTTTCGCGAGTTTTTTGAAGAATCGCCATTTTGTATTGTTTTATTCTATAATTCTCTAAAATAGATATTGGGGTGCGAAGATAGTGATTTTTATTTAATTAATCATCTTTTTTTGAGCAAAGGGCCAATAAAGTTGACGGAATCAATCACTACCCTTGTCGAGTCCTGGATCACATAGACATAGCTGTTGAACGGCCTGAAGAGTATGGCATTACGGGCCATTTCGTCAGAACGCATCCCGTATCCCTGCATGAAATCATCGTTTGTGAACATCCTTACGTAACAGTCCGTGTAGATCTCTTTCTGGGTCTGGTCCCAGTAAAGCGTGTCTGTCTCCAGGGTCTGCTGCTTCATAATGTTCTGGACGACGACATTTCCGAATGCTGACCAGTATTCATTGTCCCTTTTCTTACTCTTGAAGTGCTTTGCGTTGTTGGAATGGAGGACGGTTTCGAGAAGGTCTTCCTCTGAATAAGCAAAGACATGCAGGCCTTGGGGAAAGAGTTCGTAGGAACAAGTGTCGTTGTCGTATCGCTCCATCACATCGGCTTCCACACGCATCTTCAGTCCGCCGTTCCGAGTCTGGACCATGAATAGGTTGTCGACGGTCTGAACCGGGGTCTCCGAAAGGTCAAGCTGCGCTGCCTCGGAGAGTTTCCCGCTGCATGAATATACGACGAAAGCAACCGCTGATGCGGTTGCAATCATCGTAAGAGTATGTGAAAGGAGCTTCAAGAGTCTTACTTCTGAGTCCTTACGGTTGTAGTTGCATGCATTCCTCCGCAGTTGACGCTGTAGGACTGTCCGTCCACGATGTCATACATGAAGGCCTCTGCCTTCTGAGGATAGTAAACACTGTAGGAACCGATAAGCCTGTTGCAATCAGCAGTCAGGGACTCGTCTGCAGCCTTTGCCTTCTGGAGGTAGTCGACGGCCACCCAGTAGTTGGCCCTTCTCTCAACCTCGTTTCCTCCGCAACGGACAGAACCCCAAATGGTTCCGATAAGGTAGTAAGCTTTGCCCTGGTTAGCCGGATCAAGCTCAGCAGCCTTCATGGCAGCGCTGAAAGCCTTTCCGTTCATGCCGTTCTTGGTGCAGAACGTGGCAAGCTCAAGCTGGTAATTGGCCTTCGTCTGAGAATCCAGATCCGGGAAGGCGAGAGCCTCCTCAAGATACTTGACGGCGGTGTCGTTCTCGTCCTTTGAAGCATGCAGCTTGTAAAGATAGTAAGCAGAAGCGGCTGAAGGCTCGTTTGCGTGCATCTTGGTGACAGCTTTCAGGAAGAGGTCGTTGTTCTGGCATCCTTCGGTGTTACCCATCATCTTGACGATGTTGGTCACGAGCTCGATGTTCTCCGGATCGGCCTCATAACGAGGAGTGAACAAAGCGATAAGGTTGTCGCAGCTCGCCACCTGGCTGGTGATGAACAGCCCCTCGATATCTCCCTTGGTCTTGACGACGTCCTCGGTCTGCTCAGCCTTGCCGATCAGCGCTATGGCGTTCTGATAGGTATTGATAACCTCCTCGGCGCCAAGGTTTCCGTCTTTGAACATATCGATGGCTGAATTAAGCTGGAGAAGAAGAAGGCTGGGCTTGGTTTTCTCCTGGTTGACCGCGACAATCTTGCCCAAACCCTCATAGAGAGCCTTGGGGTCTTTATAGAACTGGGTCATGTACTGTCCCTTCGTATTCATCGCGGCGACGGCATAGTTGGGATAATACTCAGCCCTGAGGTCGTTCAGCATAAGGAGCGAATCAACCAGTGCGGCGCGGGT
>DMOO01000136.1 GCA_003456855.1 Sphaerochaeta sp. | reverse complement strand
GAAGCATGGCTTGAGCTCCTTCTTTCCGATGATGGCGAAGAACGAGTTGGAGCCGAAGTTCGCAAGATGGTGGTAGTTCGCATCCATCTTGATGGAACCGAGGTTCGAGATGAAGCATGTCTGTGAGTATGGGTTGACGTCCACGAGGTCCTTCGGGAGGTTTCCCTTCCTGTCCATGCGGACGATCATCTTGACGACGAGCTTGTAGATCGGGCCGGGGAGGGCGACGAGCTTCTTCATGATGTCGGTTGTGCTGTCATGGGACTGGGAATCCTTTCTCATGTGGTAGACCTGCTTGCAGATCGAGTTGTGCATCTGCTCGACAGGGCTCTCGTCGCTGTCCTTGTCATACTTCATTATGATCAGACCCTCCTCAGCGCCGTCGGCCTTGACCTTCTTGGCCGTGGAGGTGAGTGAGATGATCTTTCTCTGGTAGAACTTGCCGTCGCGGATGAAATAGTTCATCCTAGGTCTCTCTGCGATTGTTCTGCCCAGGGCTGCACAGAAGACGTGATAGAAGGTGTACTTGAATTCAGGGTTCTCGCTGTTGCGTCTCTGGATGTAGTCCTCGAGAGCGGACATCTCAATGTCGAATTTGCAGACTGCCTCGTTCTCGATTCTGCTTCCAAGGAGGCCTGTCATGAAGGCCTGCATAGGTTCTATGTCTGTGACGAGGTATGCATCATACTTCTCGCCTTTAAGTTTCTTTCTGCTCATGTCATATCCCTTGTTTTAGTTGATTTACCATTTACCTGTTCAGATGTCAAGAATTATTAAAGGATGATAATAGCCTATAAGTGTGTTTTTGCTCCAAATACGTGGGTTTACTCGATTTTTTCCTCATTACTGTGCTACAATTTCCGAAACGGAGGTTCAGATGATATTCGTTTCATGGAATGTGAATGGACTTAGGGCTGTTCTGGGCAAGGGCTTCATGGATTACTTCAAGTCCAAGGATGCCGATGTCTTCTGTCTGCAGGAGATCAAGCTCTCCGAGGGCCAGCTGGACTGGGATCTTCCAGGATACCACTGCTACTGGAACTATGCAGAGAAGAAGGGCTATTCAGGCACCGCAGTCTTCTCTAAGAAGGAACCTCTCTCGGTGAAGCACGGAAAGGACAACGAGGGCCGAATCTGCGCCCTTGAGTACGACGACTACTATGTGGTCTGCGTCTATACTCCGAACTCACAGGATGGCCTTGCAAGGCTTCCTTTCAGGATGGAGTGGGACGAGTACTTCAGGAACTTCGTCCTTGAGCTGGATGCCTCAAAGACGGTTCTGATCTGCGGTGACATGAACGTTGCCCACAAGGAGATCGACATCAAGAACCCGAAGGCCAACATCCACAACGCAGGCTTCACAATCGAGGAGCGCACAAGCTTCAGCAAGCTGCTGGACAGCGGATTCACAGACACCTTCCGCAAGTTCTATCCGGATCTGAAGGATGCCTACAGCTGGTGGTCCTACAGATTCAAGGCCAGAGAGAAGAACGTGGGGTGGAGAATCGACTACTGGCTTGTCTCGACAAGGTCTGCCGACAGGGTCACTGCAGCCGGAATCGATGCATCGGTGCTTGGTTCCGACCATGCTCCTGTGTACATTGAATTCGAGTGATATTTGTTTTTTCTTCCGCTTGGGAGTTAATTTTCCCCGGATGTCTTGCCATTGCTTATATAAGGTTGTAAATTTCTAACATGGTTGGTTTTCTTATAAAAAAAGGATTCTTTGACATCTGGGACAATCTTCTGATGCTCGTCATCATGAATCTTGGTTTCATTGTCCCGCTGCTCATCATTTATTTGTCAGGTGCTGTTGGCGAGTACTCCGCCATTCTCTCAATCATATTGCAGGTTCTTGCTGTGCTGGTGTTCAGCCTCTATGGCCTTGGCGTCAGTGCCGTGACCTACGGATACAGCAGATACCAGAAGGGCGGGTTCAAGGCCTTCAAGGAAGCCTTCAAGTACCACATAGGCCACGGCTTTGTGCATTTCCTTATGTGTCTTGTAATTGCATTCCTTGTCATGTTCGTAATGCCGTTCTATTTCGCAATCGGCAACATATTCGGCATCTTCATGGGAATGCTCATGTTCTGGCTGATGTTCGTCATAGTCCTGGCTCTTCAGTACTACTATCCGCTCTGCTTCCACATGGAGGCCGACGGAGCCTTCAAGACCTTGAAGAAGTGCTTCATCGTTGTCGCTGACAACCTTGGTGTGACGGTTCTTCTGCTGCTCAGGACGATCTTCGACTTCGTCCTCACCGTTCTTACAGCAACCTTGGTTCCTGGTCTTTGCGGCATCAGCCTCATCAGAATGGACCATATGAGGATACTCATGAAGAAGTACGACTTCATGGAGGCCAATCCTGATGCCACGAAGAAGGACATCAACTGGGAGGACCTTCTGTACGAGGAAAGGCAGCTTGTCGGACCTAGAAGCCTCAAGGGCATGATCTTCCCGTGGAAGAACTAAGTGCATTGAAAAGGGGGATATGATGGCTTACGAGATCGAATTGAAGGCACGTGTCAAGGCTGAGGATGTTGATCGGGTCAAGAAGGCCCTCGTTGATATCCCCACAGCACAGTACCACGGAATCAACAACAAATTCGACATCTACTGGTCCCAGACCGAAGACGGTGAGCCATTGTTCCGAACCCGAAGGGAGATCACCGAGGAGGGACCCCATGTCCTCTTCACAGCAAAGCCATCCAAATCCAAGGACAGCATAGGAATAGAGGAGAACAAGGAGCTTGAGTACGTTGCCCCTGACAATCAGTGGGACAGCATCCTTGAGTTCTACAGCGGAATAGGGCTTCAGGTCTGCAGGCTCAAGTGGAAGAAGGGCTTTGACTTCACATTCACAATCGATGGCTTCAAGATCCATGCTGAGCTCCTTGACGTCCGTTACCTTGGCTGGTTCCTTGAGATGGAGATCTGCCTGGACTCGCTTGAGGGTGTGGACAAGGAGGCTGCCGACAAGGCGCTACGCAAGGCACTTGCCATGGTTGAAATCTCAGAGGAGGCGATCGAGCCTACAGGCTACAACAAGATGCTGATAGCCATTGGCCACGACAAGGGCTGAGATGGCTTTCTCCGATGATCCAATCACAATCAAATCACTCAATGGCGGCTATGAGGATGATCCTGTTCTAAAGGGGATTTCCATTGATCTTTCCGCTGGCGGCTTCACCGCAATCGCTGGTCCAAACGGCGCTGGAAAGAGCACCTTGCTCAAGTATCTGATCAAGGAGCTTGGCTGCCCCGATGACACTGTCTATCTGTTCGGCTCTGATGTGAATTCCTTGAAGCAGAAGGAGATAGCGAAGCTAATCAGCTTCCAGGGGCAGTTCATTCCGAAATCCGACGAGTTCACAGTACGTGAGGCTGTGGCCCTTGGCCGCTTTGCCTATGGCGATGTGGAATCATCCTCATCACTTGTCGATGAAGCACTTAGGATGACAGGTATCGAGCACCTTGCCGACAAGCTGATCACCCGCATCTCCGGTGGAGAGTTCCAGCTTGCAATGCTTGCCAGGACAATCTGCCAGAACACTAGGATCCTGGCTCTGGACGAGCCTATAAACAATCTTGACCCAAGACACCAGCTGATGCTGCTTTCGCTTCTCAGAAAGCTTGCAGGTGAGGGCAGAACGATTCTCTGCGTCCTCCATGACCTGAATGCCATAATGCAGAACTGCACCTCCTGCATACTACTGAAGGACGGCTCTGTCTTGGCCTCCGGTCCTGTCTCCTCAGTTCTGACAGTCGAGAACATCAAGGCCGTCTACGGCATAGACTGCGAGATCCTCCAGCACAACTCAAAGTCAATCATCCTTTTCCGATAATTCTATTTGATTCCTGCATTTCAGTGTTATAATCTCCAAAAGGGGATATGACAATGAAGAAGGATACTGTAATACGATACATAGGCGCCTGTCTCTTCTGCCTTGTGGCCTTCGCAGGTCTTTTAAACGTCTTCACGGGCAAGGTGGAATTCAGCTACTTCAGATTCGGAAACTACGGCAATGTGTTCGTGCCTATGTTCTCAATCCTGATTCCAGTGCTTCTTGCACTGACATTGGTGTTCGAGCTTCCCACCTTGGGCCTTGTATCCGGTGTCCTTGGAGTGGTCTTCTATGCCCTGAGGCTTTTCATCTGCCTTCCTGCCTTCCTCAAGAACGTCCAGATGACCTACATGAGTTATGGCATAGCAACAATAGACATTATGGTGTCCTTGCTTCTTTTCGTCTTGGTCTCTTTGATCTTTCTTCTTAAATCCTTTCCGTCGAACAAGAAGAGGTCAATGTTCGGCCTTGGTCTCACTGCAGCCATCCTGAGGCTTCTCTCATTGATGGTCTCCATTGCATTCTCCTTCGTCATGTCGCTTCAGTCATACAAGACAATATCCAATTTTACCTTCTTCTATCCCCAGATCAAGCTCACAGGAGCCAAGTGCTACCACGTGATGATCACAGGCAACAGTTTCCTGATCCAGGACATACTGTTTGTGCTGGGATTCTTCTTCATGGCGTTTGCTTTGAAGAAGAAAAAGAAGTAATTATTTATAATATATAAAGTTGTATTAAGGTTAGATTGCTTAGATTGTATGAGTATTATATGGTTTAAATAGAATAATCATAGATTAATTATATAACTATGATTTATTTATGAATTTGTAATTATATAATAATTATACAACCAGATTTTGAGCTGACTATTAGCTATTCTTAATCTAACTTATTTTATTTGAACAAGTTAATATTAATTTCTCACTTGAATTTCTTCTTCCTCAGCAACATGAGGAATACTGGTGCACCTAGGATGGAGGTGACAATTCCTATCGGGAGCTGGGAAGGGGCTACTATGTATCTGCACACTATGTCGGAGAACAAGAGAATCACCGCTCCCATCATCATGGAGAGGGGCAGGAGCCTCCTGTGCTTTGGTCCTACTAAAATTCTGATGAAGTGGGGGCTCATCAGGCCCACAAAGCCGATGATTCCGCAGAAGCAGACGATTGTGGCTGTAACGATGGAGGCAACTGCAAGGAGGATGATTCTTGTGAGCTTGATGTTGAGGCCGCTTGATATGGCTGTGCTGTCATCCATGAGAAGCAGATCCATTGCGTTGCAGCTTCTGGCAACGATGATTGCAGCCATTGCTGTTATCGCAGCCATGATGGCAAGGCGGCTCCAGCTGGAGTTACCGAGGCTTCCAAGTGTCCAGAAGAGGATGTTGTCCGCCTGGTGGTTGGACATGTAGATGGTTAGGGTGGTGGCAGCGCTGAGAAGGAAGTTAAGTGCTATTCCTGAAAGGAGTAAGGAGCTTGTATTCTTCCTTGAGATCCCAAAGAGCAGGCCGGTTGTCAGCATCGATCCTATGAAGGCTACAACCGGCAGGGAGACATCGGCATAGGAGATTCCCACAACGAAGCCAAGTCCCACGAAGAAGGATGCTCCGGAGGAG
>DMOO01000195.1 GCA_003456855.1 Sphaerochaeta sp. | reverse complement strand
GCCGCCAGCGTTCGTTCTGAGCCAGGATCGAACTCTCCATTATTTGAACCCGGGCCGAAGCCCGGAATAATCACTTCGTTCTTTCCTTTCAACTCTCCACCTCTCGGTGGCATATCCGAACAACTGATCGTATATCTTCTGTCCGTAATCGAATTGACTGGAAGCCCTCATGCTTCCGAAAAACCTGAATCATGACCAACGGCCTTTCGGCAATCGTCAAGATTCTTTTCTTAACCTTCTCTTCTTTAATATCTCTGTAAAAATCTATTATGTTTTGCTCGTCGAGGTCTCTCGGCGTGCTCTATGAACATACTCGATTTGGACCGAAAATGTCAACAGAAATTTTCAAAATTTTTTTGGCTTCGTGTTTTTTGGGATGGATTTCTTGCGTACTTAACGATTTACGACCTCTGAAAGCATTTTCGGGTCGTTTCCTATGAGGCCGAAAACCTTCATTTCATCCTTGTTGAAGGCCATAAGACGTCTGGCTTCCTCCGGAGTGTTCACAGTCCATGTGATTATAGGGAGTCTGCCGTGCTTCCTCATGTACTCAGCGTCGATCTGCTCGCAGGAAGGCTTCTGATAGGTGCTTCTGCTGGCTATGTGCCCTGCCCCGTCCCAAAGGATCTTCGGGATGCCCTTCGAACGGGCGAAGATGTCCGCCATCGGCATATGGACTCCCTCCTTGTAGGAGAGGTTCCTGAAGAATCTAAGGGCAATCGGATTGAAGCTCGAGACCACAACGTTGTTCTCGAGATGAAACTCCCTGATGATCTCCAAGGTCTTTCTGCAGAGCTCTCTTGCGACATCGCCTGCCTTGGCCTTGATCTCGACATCATATATGAACCTGTCCCCGAAGGTGGAGAACAGCTCTCTAAGCTGTGGAACCCTGCAGTCGGAGAAACCCTCACCCTTGAAGGATCCGACATCTATGGCCTTGAGCTCATCAAGTGTGAACTCCTCGATCTCACGGTCGATGCCTGCGGTTCTCTTCAGAGAGAAGTCGTGTGCAATCACGATCTCTCCGCTTTTGCACTGGTGCACATCGAGCTCCACCCCGTCAATCAGAGGGTTCTCTGCGCATTTCGAGAAAGAGAGCATCGTGTTCTCCGGATAATACTGGCTCATGCCCCTGTGTCCGAATACAAGGACCTTGTGTTTCTCCGCAAGATCAGAAAAAAGTGTTTTCATAATTTATATAATAGTATTAAAGGGCTTCAACGGCAATCCGCGGTAAGCGCCCCAAGTGCATTCTGAAGGGCGGATACCAGTTCCTCTGTTGGAGGAACCCTCTCATACCCCTCCTCTCTGTAGGAGTCGGAATCGCCGTCATCCATGCAGCAGTCAAGGACCCTGTCCAGATAATCGCGGTCCACGGAAGCAGCCGCTGCGGCCTTTCTGCAGGCATCGATCGGCCCGTACAGACAGACAAACCCATCGTACAGACACAGAAGCCTCTGCTGGAGATCATCGGAATTCAATGCGCGATTATAGAAAGATACAGCCCTACCCCTATTCCTTTCAGCCATACAATACCCCTACTGCCAACTATTCTATATCAACAATTACGCGAAAGAAAGAGAAAATCAGAGCATTCCCAAGTAGTTCAGAACAAACTGGATGGTGTCAAGCTGGTCATAGACCCTTCGCTCAATATGGAAGCCCCTGAAGGTCTCCACTGTGACGGTCGGGATTCTGAGTAGATTCGTCACTGTATTGTTCACGCTGCCGTCAGGACCCGGTCCGTTTACGGAAAACTCGTTGTGGCAGATGGTGCCATCCTGTGTGGCAAACACCATGTCAAAGAAAAGATCCTCCATTCCATCAAGCTTTGTGAATATGTAGGAGCTTCCCAGAAAGTCCCTGCCAGATGTCATTATTATAGCCTCATGCAGGTCGAACACGAAAGAAGGTCTCTTCTCCGCGATGTCTGAGAAGATGGCGTCGGCAATCCTTTCAGCCTCGTTGCCCTCGGGGTCTCCAGGGAAGACTCGGTTCATATCTTGCCTGGCCACGACATAGCGCGTGTCGTTCTTCGCGCCGTTGGCATTCGCTGGAGCAAGGATGTAGAGGTCTCCGCAGGAGATTGTGGCCTGCTCCGTCAGAATCGCCGCATACCAGGCGGCCTTCTCGTCACCGTGCACGGCTCCGACGATGTAGACGCAGGGGCCCTCGTTCTCGCTGTGGATGTGGACGACCTCGGTCTCCATCAAGGTCCCTTCCATCAGCTTGTAGCTGTCCTTTGTGACCTCGAAGGTCTTTGTGAAGAACTCACCGAAGTCTGAGGGTTTCATGTTCCAGATATCGAGCTTGCTGTCAGGCTCAAGGGCCTTGTAGCCGTCCCAGAGGACGGTCTCTCCGGCCACAACGACCTTCTGATAGCCCTCTACGTAAGGAGAATCACTCTCCGAGACAACCTCAGAAGTGGTGTTTTCACTCGAAACAGTGTCCTTTGAGGCATCAATATCAGAAGATTCAACATTATTTACAGCTTCAAAGGCCATTGTTTGGCTGTTTTCCTTTGAACAGCCCACAAAAAGGGCCAGGAAAACAGCCAGAAGTAGAATGGAAACCTTTCTCATAAGGTGCCTTTTACTGCGGATCGGCAAGGTAATAGCCTATTCCGTTCGTCAGGATGTCCTTGTAGGAAGGCATCGAACCAAGGCTTATGCTTGTTCCGTCGCCGACAAAGGCATACTGCTCCGCGAACTGCACAAGGCACGAGATGTGTCTTGCACAGCGCTCTGAAAGGCTGATTCCAGTCTCGTCATAAGGAACAGTGACAGCACCGTACTTGGCTGCACGGGCATAGTACTTGTCCTTTCCGGACACAACCAGCTCGGAGTCGATCTTTCCGTGCAGTCTACCCTGGGAGGCGTTTGCAGTCTCCATCAGCAGGGCAAGCGTGTCCGTGTAGTCACCAAGCTCCCTGTGGGTAAGGCCGTGGAGGTTCGTCGGTGACTTCTCGACTGTTATGGCCATGTAGTCCTCGACGTCCCAAAGCGCTATGGAGGCGAGCTCCAGGGCATCCTCGTGAGCGACTATTGCATTGACTGTGGTGTACTCAGGCGAAGCCTCGTGCAGATCGACTGTGATCTCGATGTCCTCCTGCTGGATCAGCGTTGTGATGCCATAGGCGATCTTCTCGGTCAGATTTCCGTCTGCACGGCCAGGATAGGCTCTGTTGAGGTTTCTGGTCTCGCTTCCCGAGAGCTGCTGTCCGGATGAGGCATGGACATAGACCTCGCTGTCAGGCCACTGGTCTACAGGGTTTGTGGCACGGCTTCCAAAGCGGAACCAGCGTGTTCCGTTCTGCGTGTCGATCGTGAAGTTCATCGGTGCGGCCTCCTGCGGGTCTGTGCAGGTGAAGGCGCTGTTGTTAGCCCTTGGGATCACATAGAGGGTTCCGACCGTCGGCTGACAGCACTCGATCAAGGCGACTGCAGTGATGAAGCCGGAAGGCTCGTTCGGGTGTGTTCCACCAAGGACCAGCATGCTGGCTCCAGGGACTCCGCTGTCAAGGATGTAGACCTCCGTATCCCCGTTTGTGCCCTTGAGGGCCGGGAACCAGGTGCTGAGCATCTTCATGTCAGTCACTCCAGGACCTGGATAGATCGGCTCCTCCTTGTGCTGTGAGCCGAAGACTATTGTAAGGTAGACCACTGCGACTATCACGAAGATGCAGAGGATCGAGGCTGTGATGATATGTTTAGGTATCTTCTTCATGGCAGCCTCACTTTACAAGCAAAAGACGAAGGATCAGTGTCACCATGACGATTGCGGCATCAAGCTGGAAGAAGAAGTTCTTCTTCTTTTTGAACATGTTAACCACAATCAGGGCCAGCACGAAGGCTACGATTGCAAGATAGACGTACTTTAGCATCTTAACCTCCTATGCTGACAGGAATGACAGAGCATTCGTGTTGAAGATGACTGCAACCGCGGCTGCGATGCAGAAGAGGAACGGAATCACACAGTTCAGGAAGACCTTCTTGTACTTCAGGCCCACTATCTGGGCTGCGTAGTTTCCTGCAAGTGCCGTAGGAGGCATCAGGTCTCCAAGACAGCAGGTGAATGCAAGGACCGCTGCGACTATGATGTCGTTGCAGCTTGTGTTCTGGATTATGACCAAGAGGAAAGGTACTCCGATGACAGAGGCTGCACCGTAGGAGCTGATTGCTCCGAAGGCAGGCATGATCGTGAAGGTCGAGATGTACACGAAGGCCATTCCAAGACCAAGGCAGCTGACTACTATCCAGCCTCTTGCACCGACCAGGGTCAGCACCTGGATGAACATTCCGACTCCCATCAGCTTCGCAAGGACCGGGATCGTCGTCTCCATGGCCTCAAGCGACTTCTTCCAGAAGTTGAACCTCTTTCCTGTGAAAAGCCCCACTATTGCGGAGATCAGGAAGATCAGACAGGTTCCCAGCTGAGGGAACTTCGGAACCGCCTTCGAGACCACCAGAAGGACTATTAAGACAATTATAGGCAGATAGAGCTTGAATCCGTACTTTTTTTCGACCTCTGTGTCCAGACCCTCCTTGAGCTTCTCGATGTCCAGGTTCCTGCAGTACTTCAGACCCAGGAACAGGACGGAGAAGATCGCGCAAGGTATGGTCAGCAGGAACAGCGGGCCTCCGAAGCCGATGTACGGCATATCGACACCTCCACCTATGAGCATGGCCGGGATGTTGATCGGAGGTGCGGCCATTCCCATGATGGCGCCCATTGCGATTATGGCTCCGGCCTTCTCCTTTGGGATTCCGATCATCAGAAGAACCGGTGCAACGAGGGCTCCTGCGCTGAGAACAGCGGCTGTTGATGAGCCTGTGATCATTCCAGGGAACATTATCACGAACATCAGCAGAATCAGCATCAGGGCAGGAACCTTGTAGAACTTGGTCACGATGACCGAGTTCAGGGCTGCAAGTGCGCCTGACTCCTGGATGACCATCATGAACAGCATGGCCGTCGATATTATGAGCATGGTGTCCACATAGGTGAACGTTCCCTCGAACAGGTGCCTTACAGGGATTCCCTGCCCTCCCACAAGAGCTCCCACGATGGCCCCAAGGATCATCGAGACGCTTACCGGGAGCTTGAGCAGAAGGTTAGCCAGCAGGAACACCGCCAGCATGGAAAGAAGACAGATCAGTTCTATATCCATCGGCAAACCTATCAGTTGAAGACTTCAGTGAAGACTGTCAGTGTGTCCTTGGTTGCATAGACCAGGCTGATAGGAACGTTGTTGGCCTCTGCGTACTTTGTGAACTTGTAGTCGAAGTTTGCATCCTCCTTGAGGACGATCAGGCTGCACTCTGCCATGACCATGTCGGCATATTCGTCGGAGAGTGTTCCCCTGCGTGCTGAACCACCGATGTGGCAGCAGATGACCTCGATGTCATTGGCCTTGATGTAGTCCATGATCTCCTTGGCACGTGCGGTCTCCTCGGCCTCTGAGATTCCAGCGGCTCCGAGTCCCTTGGTGCTGGCACCGACTGCGATGACGACCGTCTTGTAGCCCTTCAGGGCATCGGCTGTTGCAGTTGAGTTGTAGACGTAATCCACACCGATTCTCTTCATGACGGTATCCAGCATGGCGGCGTCTGTGCTCTGACCGAAGGATGTGACGTAGACAGGTGTTGCGTAGAGGCTCTTGTCGATTGTTCCGATTGTGACGACTCTGTTCTCCTCGCTTGTCTGCTGGACGAAGTCAACAGTCTTGTTCGGGTCGTACTCTGAATCCACGGTTCCAGTGGATGGAGTTGTTGTTGCGGCCACGGTTGTTGTGGTTGTGGTTGCGGCAGCGCTTGTGGTTGTTGCGGCTGCAGACGAGGAGCTTGAGCCCTTGCTGCAGGAAGCGAAGCAGAAGACCATTGCGAAGGCCAGTGCGATGATGATTATCTTTTTCATGTATATCCTCCAAAATCCTAGTTTACTAAAATATCTTACACTCAATTCACAGGTTTGAGTAAGTTTTCCATTCCGGCATCCACCATGTCATAGTAGGAGCCAAGTCCCTCGAAGGCGATCGCCCTGTCCGGGTAGGTCTCGCTGAACGCCTTGGCCAGATAGGTGACGCAGGTAACGTGCCTTGCAACCCTCTCCACCAGCGGATAGCCATCCTCCGGGACATCGAAGTAGATGTAGCCGTCAAGGTGGGCCTGATAGTACAGTGGCTCGTTGCCGTTGATTATCAGATCATCATCCATCTTGCCGTGCAGAGGTCCCATGGACGGGTTGTAGGTCTCCATCAGGGTCATCATGGAGGCTGTGTTGTCTCCAAGGCTCCTGTGCGACAGTCCGTAGGACTTCACTCCGGAGTACTCAGCCCTCATGTCCAGGTCGTCGAACTGCATGTCCAGTGCCATTGACTGGGCAATCGACATAGCAGTCTGGTTGTCGGCCTTCATGTTGACCATTGTGCAGTCCAGATAGAGGAATTCAGGGGAACCCTCGTGCATGTCCATAGTCAAATCAACGCCCTCTTCATTGATGAGGTTGTAGATTGCAGCACAAACCTGCTCTGTCAGGACACCGTTCTCGTTTCCATAGTAGAGTCTGTCAACGTTTCTGATCTCAGGGGTCTCTGTGCCCTTGAGCTCTCTGCCGGAGACGTTCTCGTAGTATGTGTAGTCAGGCCATTGGTCCACAGGGTTTGTAAGCCTGTTTCCGACCCTGAAGGTCCTGACGCTTCCGTCTGAAAGTGTGATCGAGTAGAAGTCCTGCATTCCATCCAACGGCGAGGTGTGCGTGAAGCCGCTCTTGTTGGTCCAAGGAATGATGAAGACCCTGCCCTTCGTGGCCTTGAAGTTCTCGACCATGGTGATCGCCGCAAGCGGGCTTGCGCTCTCGTTCGGATGTGTTCCGCCAAGAATCAGGAAGTCTCCTCCCGGAACTCCGCTGTCAAACACATAGATCTCTGTGTCAAGGTCCGTGCCCTTGAGTCCATCGCAGTACTCGGAGAGCATCTTTATCTCAGTGACGTTCGGATTCTCGGCGATAGGCTCGTCCTTGTGCATCGCACGAAAGTCGATTGCAGCTGGAATCGCGAACAGGAGGGCGATGGCAATGACCAGAATGTTCTTTAAGTATCCCATATCCCCCTCCCTATTTGATGTGAAGCGCTCTGAGGGCGAAGGTGACAAGCACAACTGCAATGCACACAAGCTCCTTGAAAGGACGCTTCTTGATGATTTCAAGAATAAGAAGCAGTGCGAACACTGTGATCATTATGTAGTAAAGAACCTGCAGCATCTCACCCTCCTCATCTGATCAGGAACGACAGACTGTCGCCGAAGACCACCATGATGATTCCCATGGCAAGAACCAGAAGAGCAACAGGCCAGACGGCCTTGAGGCTCTCCTTCCTTCCGAGTTTGAACTCATCGCCAAGTCCATCCGTGACGGACTTGAAGACTCCTCCGTTCATTGTGAGCAGTGCAACAAGTGCGATTGCCGTGCTGCAACCCGTCACGATTACGGTGTTTGCAAGCCAGCCGATCGGGAAGACCGCATAGGTTATCAGGAAGGCCGGAATCGGGACGGAGAGGAAGTAGCCGATTACAAGGGATGCTGCCATCAGTACCAGCATCACGGCTGTGGTGTTGTGAGGCAGGATCCAGTAGCTGTAGATTCCCCTGATTCCAGTCATCGAGCTGACCTCGATGAAGGAGCCAAGTGCAAAGACCAGAGCCATCGGGCCCACGGCCTTCATGATTCCATCCGAGAGCACTGCCATGGTCTTCCTGCCCTTGCAGGCGACAAGTACCACAATCGTTCCAACAAAGAACACCAGTGTGTTTCCACCAAGGTAGAGAACCGAGGCGAAAACACCGTCCATGAAGGTCGCCAGGCAGACCAGACAGAGGACCACAAGAGAGATCAGAGTGCTTGTGTTCTTCTCAAAATCCTTTGCTGCAGGCTCTGAGAGGCCTTTTCTCTGAATCAAGGCAAAGGCTATGAAGGCAGGAAGGGCCAGAACCAGAAGTGGAAGATAGAAGCCTGTGTACGGTGTGGGAAGAACGCTTCCCGCTCCATTGGCTGCAATCATTGCAGGGATGCAGTTAGGAGGAAGCAGAACACCTATGAAGGCTCCCACTCCGACTATGACGGAGGCCTTCCTCTTGTCCTGGACAGCTTCGCTGAAGATCATTCCGGTTGTCATTATGCTTGAGCCGGCAAAGCCCGTCAGGGCCGACGGCAGAGCAATGAAAAGAAGCATGGCGAAGGCTTTCAGCACCGAGTTCTTGATTCCGCAGATCTTGCTGAACAGAAGCTCGAAGACACCGCTCTGTGCCAAGGCGGCAACGAAAACCGATGCGGCACAGACGCACAGCATGCTGTCAAGGAAGCCGAAAGGCCCCTCGACAATCTCTCTGAAGCGGATTCCCATCCCCGCGGCGAGGCTTCCAGCAACGGAAGCCAGGAACAGGAAGAGAACCGACCACTTCTTGTCATTCTTTGTGGCGATGGAGCCCCCGATGAGGATCAGGAACATCACAACGGCCACTAAAATCTCTTCTCTCATCTATAAAGTCCTTGTTTTTCAAGAAGTAGGACATCGTCAAGGGCAAGGCAAGCGCCTTCGGCGTCCTTGACAATGTCATGCTAAGGGTGTGCCTTTGTACACCCTTAGTAAGCGGCAGCTCCGTAGTGGCGGCGGTCATCACCTATTGCATAGAAGAGACCGTCCTTGACTTCGATAGCTGCAACGCAGCCGACGTGTGAGCTGTACTCGCGGTCGGTGTCGTACAGTGTGTAGCCCATTGCCTCGATAGCGGCGATGGTCTCGTCGCTGTAGCCACCCTCCATGTACATGTCCTTGATGGTCATTCCATCCTTCCATGTTCTCGGAGCATTGACTGCCTGTGCAATGTCCATGTCGAAGTCGATGTAGTTCACGATTGCCGCGAAGGCTGCGGAGACAAGAGCCCAGTTGCCAGGGGAACCGACTGCCAGAACAGGCTTGCCGGTCTCGTCAGCTACGATTGAAGGACATGTTGTCGAGCAGACCTTGATGTAAGGCATCAGCATGTTGACCTTTGCAGTTGTCGAGTTGTTCAGGTTGGAGAGGTGTGCGGTGAACACGAAACCTGTTCCAGGGACTGCAACTGCACTGCCGAAGTTGATTCCGTTGGTGTTGGTCGTTGAGACGACGTTGCCGTACTTGTCCATGCAGACCATGTGGCTTGTTCCTCCCTGGTCAACTGCTGTGCTGGCAGCAACAGCCTGACCGGTCTCGTTCAGAGTGACTGTAAGGCGCCCTGCTCCGACCATCTTCTGCTTTGAGTTAGGATCGATCTTTGCGGCACGCTCCGCTGCGTACTCCTTGGAGATGATTGTGTCGATCGGACAGTTGTAGTAAGTCGGGTCTGAAACGTAGGCGTTTCCATCCTTGTAACCCATTGAGAAGGCCTCAGCCATGATGTTAACCGTCTCAGGACTGTCTGGACCATAGCTGGCAAGGTCGAAGTTCTCGACGATGTTCAAGGCCTCAAGAAGGGCCGAACCACCTGTTGAAGGTCCACTTGTAGTGTAGATCGTGTAGCCTCTGTAGGTTG
>DMOO01000010.1 GCA_003456855.1 Sphaerochaeta sp. | reverse complement strand
GATGTGGGCCTCCGGATAGATGACCACCGGACATCCACGTTTGATTCTCTCCTCTATTGCATTCCTGAAGTTCTTGTAGGCTGAGACTCCGTCAGGTATCGGAAGTCCACCGAGGGCTGGGACCATCTTGCCGAAAACCGGAACGTCCAGGTTGTTCGGATGGACTATGACGTAGTTCAGTCTGGGGTAGGTGTTGACCGCCTGGAGAAGTGCATCCCCCAGAGGCTGGGTATGATTGCCGAACATGAAGATGCCCTGCCTCCTGTATGGCTTGAGAAGCTCCTTGCCGACGATCTTCCTGTGGAAGACCAGCTTGGAGTAGAGGTAGGCATAGGGGAACATGACGATCCTGTACACGAAGAAGCGCTTCAGCTGTTTGCCGAAGGAAGAGTCATCGTAGTTGTACGAGGCGTCTATCGCCCTCGGGGTCGTCGTGAATGTGGAGAACTCGTCTTTGAGCTCGTCCTCATAGAATATCACCTGTCTGTTTTCCATGTTCGAGGGTATTGATATCAAATTATCGCGCGTTTGTATATAGGGAGGATTATCCAGGTACAGTATATGGCGTTTTGTAACTATCAAGATATAAGCAAATCCTTATTCTATGCGTGTTAAATAGGGGTCTTTAGTAGGTATTAACTAGGTGATGCACTAGGCCGAATTCACTAGTGAATAATAACTGAATGAGCAGCTCTCAAGTCTGTTTTCACTTCCTTTCAAAACAGTGTTCTGAGATGCCTTTCCAGATGGTATAATAAACTCATGAACAAAAGAACGAGATCGATCCTATTGGTGTTTTTCATGTCGTTTCTGCTCTCTCTTTTCGGCTGTGCAAGCAAGGGGAAGTACACCCACATATCCCAGGATGAGGCTGCCAGAATCATGGCGGAGGAGACTGGCTTTGTCATCGTTGACGTCAGAGAGGCCTCCGAATACAGTGACGGCCATATCAAGGGCGCCATCAACGTCCCGCTCTCTACAATAGGAAACGAGAAGATAGACATCCTTCCGGACCTTGACCAGAGGATTCTTGTCTACTGCAGAAGCGGAGTAAGAAGCAAGAAGGCTTCGGAGAAACTGTCAAACATCGGGTACACGAAGATTCTTGAGTTCGGTGGTATAATGACCTGGAAAGGGGAGATAGAGAAATAGGATGGGCTTCAGAATCGTTCACGGAGACATACTGGACTTCAAGGCTGACGCCATAGTGAACCCGACCGACCGCTGGTATTCAGGCGGAGGTGGGGTGGACTACCAGATACACAACGCCGTTGGACCTGCCCTGAGGGAGGCCACCTATGAACTTGCCCAGCTCCATCTTGGAGAGGCCAAGGTCACGGATGGTTTCAACCTGAAGGCAAAGTACATCATCCACACCTCAGCCCCTCATTGGCAGGGTGAGGAGTATCTTGCGGAGACGCTTCTGGGCTCCTGCTACCGGAACAGCATAGCCACCGCAAGGCTCCTTGGATGCAGGAGCATAGCGTTTCCTTTGATTGGTTCCAGAGGCAAGCGAATTCCAAAAGAGATAGCCCTAACAACTGCAATAGATGCAATTTATGAATGCATCGACGAAAAAGACGACATCGATGTGACATTGTTGATATACAACGAGAAGGCTGACTCTAGGTATGATGAGCTCCTGGAATCCGTACAGAGTTACATAGCTGAAAACTATGAGCCGGAGGATGAGGAGCTTGCTGAATTTGATGAGAGCATGCTCTGCAGCGATGTTGTTGCTGACGAATCCCCTTATATGATCCCCAGGTCCAGGGACATCCAGGATCTGATAGACCATCCGACCCAGGGGCATCTTGACGATATTGAACTGGATGACGACTTTGCCACGACGCTGAGTTACTATATAGTCAAATCAGGTTTGAAGCAGTCTGACATCTATGACCAGCTTGAGATGTCAAAGACGGGTTTCTGGAAGATACTCAAGGGTAAGGTGAATCCCAACAGGCTTACCGTCTTTGCCCTGGCAATTGCACTGAAGCTTGACCTTGACCAGACGCAGGATCTTCTTATGAAGGCCGGCTATGCCATAAACAGATCCTCTGTCCAGGATATGGTCCTTGCAAGTCTTATCACGAAGGGCATCTACGACAGGAACATAATAGACGATCTTCTCTATGATCTGGATCTGATGCCTCTTCCCGGTTCCGCAAACTAGGTTAACCGTCGGTTTACCCATGCTTTCTCCGTTTTCCCTATCATAGGGCCATAACCAATGAAAACGGAGGAAGCAAAATGAACAACGAACTTACTGAACTGGTATTCATCCTTGACGGCAGCGGAAGCATGGCAGATAAGGTCGAGGACACCATAGGTGGATTCAACTCGATGATAGAGAAGCAGAAGCAGGAGAAGACCGGCAGGTGCCTGGTCTCCACAGTCATCTTCGACAATGACTGCTTTGTTCTCCATGACAGGGTGCCACTTGAGAAGATAGAGCCTATCACAAGAAAGGAGTACCGCACACGTGGTTGCACAGCACTTCTGGATGCCGTGGGTGGGGCAATCCATCACATAGGGAATGTGCACAAGTATGCCAGAGAGGAGGACGTCCCGGGTAGCACGATGTTCGTCATAACCACAGATGGGATGGAGAACGCCTCAATAAGATACTCTGCAGGCCATGTTCGTGACATGATCGAGCACGAGAAGACCAAGTACAACTGGCAGTTCATCTTCCTTGCCGCGGACCTCAATGGAATCAGCACAGCAAGGGACATCGGAATAACAGCGGAGTACTATGCAGTGTACAGCGACACGAAGGAAGGTAGACGCAGCAACTTCATGGCCGTCAATGAGGCTGTGAGAGAGGTGAGAAGCTCAAAGATCCTCTCTCCTAAAGCCAACTGGAAGCAGAAGCTTGAGGAGGACTGAGATGTACGGTGCACTGCTTGGTGATATGATCGGTTCCCCCTAAAAGTTTGACAGGGGAAACAAGACGAAGGATTTCCCTTTGTTCTCAGATAACTCCGGGTTCACAGACGACAGCGTAATGACGTTTGCCGTCTGCGAGGCCCTGCTGACCTGGAAGGATGGGGACATCAATGAACTCAGACCGATTCTTGTGGAGTCGATGCGTGATTGGGGAGAGCGGTTCCCTGATGCAGGCTATGGTGGCATGTTCCACCGCTGGCTGTTCAAATCCGATCCAAAGCCCTATGGAAGCTATGGAAACGGTTCAGCGATGAGAGTGTCCCCAGTTGGCTGGCTCTACGATACAATCGAGAGGACCAGGGAGGTCGCAAGGGCCACTGCCGATGTGACCCACAACCATCCTGAAGGCATAAAGGGCGCAGAGTCAGTTGCAAGTGCAATATTCCTTGCCCGGACAGGTAAGTCAAAGCAGGAGATCAGGGATTACATCACAGACAACTTCGGCTACGACCTCTCCAGAACCTGTGACGAGATCAGACCCGACTATTTCCACCAGGAAAGCTGTCAAAGGACGGTTCCGGAGGCCATGACAGCCTTCCTTGAAGGCAATGACTTCGAGGACGTAATAAGAAATGCAGTGTCACTTGGAGGGGACTGCGACACCTTGACCTGCATCGCAGGCTCCATTGCGGAGGCCTTCTACGGAGTCCCTGCTGTTCTCAAGATCAAGTGCCGCATGAGACTTGACCCGGCTATGCTGCTTCCGTTGAACATGTTCATAACAAGCAGAAAGCCCTGCGTGAACGAGGGCCTGAAAGGGCTGGCAAGCTACCACAATGTGTTCAGTTATATGAAAAAGAGACATCAGAGCATTACAACGGGATTCTCATACGGAGAGCCTATAGAGAGCTACCGTATGGACCTCTATGCCTATGTGAACCAGCATCCTGAGTTCAGGCAGTATGGAGAGAGTCTGGAGAGAAACGGCTTTGTGGCTCAGCACATAAACTTGAAAGAGAACCTGATGTACCATAGACTCGACGAGGAGTTTGTGGTGTCCG
>DMOO01000161.1 GCA_003456855.1 Sphaerochaeta sp. | reverse complement strand
CATCAGACAGATTCTAAGGTATGTTGTGGTGTATCTCAGAAGCTCCTCATCACCCTTGGCATAGATCCTGGCGAAAGGCTTGGACACGAAAGCCCCGACCAGCATGAAGAAGACCATGAAGATAAGCTCTATGGTATAGCCTGTCTCGGCAGCCCTCTTGGCCTCGTCCTCCCTCTTCTCGCCAAGGCGCCTTGAGACTACGGAGCACATTCCAATGCTGAGTCCTATCGCAAAGGCGAACATCAGGTTCTGGAGCGGGAACGCAAGTGATACTGCGGTAAGGGCCTTCTCGCTGTAGCGGGAGACGAAGATGCTGTCAACGATGTTGTAGAGAGCCTGTATAAGCATGGAGAACATCGTGGGCACGGACATGACCACCAGCAGCTTTCCCACCGGCATCGTACCCATCTTGTTCTCTCTTGGTCTTTCTGTTCTTGTTTCTTCCATACAGAGAGTTATTGTATGGATATAAGGATATATGTCAACAGACTCAGCCCAGGGTCTTGTAGGTATCCTTGATCTCATTCTCCACTTGACTGATCATCTGGCTCACCGCCTCACGCTCGGTTGCCTTTGGTGGCTTGACCGGATTTCCGACATGAACATGGCAGATTCTTCTCTGGAAGCAGTGTCTTCTGGTCTCAAGAGAGTCCCTCAGGCCCCTGACTGTGACAGGTATGATATAGGCTCCACTCTCCGTGGCCATCCTGAACGAGCCGTGCTTGAAAGTCCCGATCTCACCGGTCTTGCTTCTTGTGCCCTCCGGGTAGATGACCATGGAGTAGCCCTTCTTGATGTTCTTCTCGGCCTTCCTGATGGACTCGACGCTCTTTCTGAGGCTCTTTCTGTTCATGAACAGCGAGTGCGTCATGGCTATGAAAAGGTTGACGAACGGTACGAAGACAAGCTGGCTCTTTGCCACAAAGCCCATCTTGACCTTCATCTTGGCCATCATCAGGACTACATCCAGCATGCTGGTATGGTTGCTGACAAAGCAGAAGCCCTCACCCTTTTTGTCCCGTTCGCGGATGCTCTCTATGTCTCCTGTTATCTTAACCTTGATTCCAACAAGCCAGAGAACGAAGTTGGCAAGGAAATGGGAGACTCCAAAGATCAGGAAGTCTGCAGCCTTCCTGAGTCCAAGTACCTGAAGCAGGGCTGCAGGTACTATGCATATAACTATGCCAAGGACCACGACTACAACGAAAAGCGGGATGGCCCACAAAAGATAAAGCATCGCTACCTCACTTCTTCTTGCTGAACAGTCTCTTGAAGAAACCACCCTTCTTCTTCGTGGTCTCCTCCTTCTTTTCCTGCACCTGCTCCTTTGGAGCCTGCTTAGGTTCTTGCTTGGGGGAAGGCTTCTTCTCAGGCTGTGGCTTTGCCTCGGTCTTCTTAGGCTCGAAGCCGTACTTCTTTCTGTAGTAGGCCATCCTCTCCTCTTCTGTCATGGCACCAAGGCTCTTGGTGTTTGTTCTGTCAGATGAGTACTTGGACGATGGCTTATTATTCTTATTCGAGCTGGAATTCTGCCTGTTCTGCTGATTCTGAGGCTTTGTGGTAGACTTGTTTGCTGAGCTTGTCTTTTTCTTCTTGCCGCTGCTTCTGCTACCGCCCTGCTGTGGTCTGTCAGATCTGATCCTCCAGCTTCTGCCAAGGCTGAGGTCCTCGACCTCAGGCAGGTTGTCAGGCCAGATTACAGGGATCTTCATCTTGATGTACTTCTCAATCGCCTCGAGTCCATAGACGAACTCCTCGTCCGCAAGGGTGATGGCCTTGCCGCTCTTTCCGGCTCTGGCGGTCCTTCCGATTCTGTGGACGTAGTTCTCGTAGTCCTCAGGGATGTCGTAGTTCACAACCAGTGGAAGGTCATCGATCTGAAGTCCTCTGGCTGCTACGTCTGTGGCCACCAGGAACCTTGTGGAGCCTTCCTTGAGCTTGTCCAGAGCTCTCTGTCTCTGGGCCTGTGGAAGGTCGCCTGTAAGGTAGTCGGCGTTGTAGTTGTTAAGTCTGAGTCTAGCACAGAGCTCCTCTGCCATGTGGCGGCTGTTTGTGAAGAGGATAGCCGATGAAGGGTTCGTCTCCTCCAAGAGCTGGAGAAGAAGTTCGAACTTCTCCGACTTGGCAACGTGGTAGAGTTCCTGTGTGATCTCGTCCACTGTGATGTGGTCAGGCTCAAGCTCTATCTCGGCAGGATCGTTCATGAACTCCCAGGCAAGGTCCCTGACTCTCATCTCAAGGGTTGCGGAGAACAGCATCGTCTGTCTCTCCTCACGTGGAGGCATCATGCGGAACATCTTCTTGACATCAGGGTAGAAGCCCATGTCAAAGAGTCTGTCAGCCTCGTCTATGACAAAGGTGTCCAGTCTTCTTGTGTCAAGCTCACGGTGCTCCATGAACTCCAGAAGCCTTCCCGGGGTCCCGACGTAGATGTCGCAGCCCATCTGCAGGAGCTTTCTCTGGTGCTCGTAGCCCACCCCGCCGTAGAATACGCCGATGTGGAAGCCCTCGACCTTGGAGCAGAGGAGCATTGCATCCTCAGAGATCTGCTGTGCAAGCTCTCTGGTAGGGGCGATTATCAGACAGGAGGAGGCAATCCCCTTCTCCTTGTTTCTCAGATACTTCTCAAGGAATGTGATGACGTAGACAGCGGTCTTTCCGCTTCCCGTCTTTGACTGGACCATGACGTCCGAGCCTTCAATCGAAATGGGCAGGACTTTCTCCTGCACAGGCATGCATGACTCGAAGTTGGCGGCCTTCGTCCCCTCGAGCACCTGTTCATGCAAAGGTAGTTCGCTAAATAACATAATTCAACCTTATATTTTATTCTGTACCGTAATATTTGAGGATCTCACGAGGTTTGGAGCCTCTGGCAGGACCGACATAACCGGCCTCCTCCAGCTGCTCGATGAGGTTGGCGGCAGTGTTGTAGCCTATGCCCATCTTTCTCTGCAGGAACGAGCCTGAGGCCTCTCCACGATCGGACACTATCTTCCAAGCTCTCATGAACTTGTCTTCAGCCGCATCGGTCTGGGCGCTCTCGACATCCTCCTCTTCCTCGTCATCATCGTCCTCGAAATACGATTCATCTATGTAGTCAGGTTCACCCTGAGTCTTTACAAAATCTACTATCTCCTCAATCTCAGAGTCAATGTATGCACCCTGGATTCTGGAAGGCTGTCTGGCCTCCGGGTTGTTGTAGAGCATGTCACCACGACCAAGGAGCTTCTCCGCTCCCACCTGGTCAATGATGATTCGGCTGTTCATCGAGTTGGAGACCGCAAAGGCGATCTGCGTCGGGATGTTGCTCTTGATGACACCTGTGATGACATCGGCCGATGGTCTCTGGGTTGCCAGGACAAGGTGGATTCCGCAGAATCTTGCAACTGCGGTGATTCTCTTGATGCTGGTCTCAAGCTCCTTTCCTACAGCAAGCATCAAGTCGGCGAACTCGTCGATGATGACCATGATGTATGGAAGCTTGACCCTGAGAAGTCCCTTGTTGGTGATCTTCTCGTTGTACTCCTCTATCTTCTTCGCACCCACGCTTGAGAAGAGGGCCATTCTTCTCTCCATCTCCTCGACAACGAAGTTCATGGCCTTCAGGGCCTTCTTGGCGTCTGTGATGACAGGGGTCAGCAAATGAGGGATTCCATTGTACAGGGAAAGCTCGACCATCTTCGGGTCGACCAGGATCATCCTGACCTCCTTCGGGGTCTTCGTGTAGAGGACCGAGCAGATCAGGCCGTTGATGCAGACCGACTTACCTGAACCGGTTGTACCTGCAACCAGAAGGTGCGGCGTCTTGGCCAGGTCTATGACGATCGAGTCACCTGTGATGGTCTTACCAAGGACCATAGGTATCTTGTAGAACTTGCCCTTCAACGCAGGCATCATGACATCAAAGCCTATGACGTCCCTCTTCTTGTTAGGGACCTCGACTCCGATGGCGACCTTTCCAGGGATAGGGGCCAGGATTCTGACGTCCTCGACGGAGAGCTGCATTGCAAGGTTCTCTGCCAGGTTCAGAACTGCGGTGACCTTTATTCCAGGCGCCAGCGACAATTCATAGAGTGTGAATGTAGGACCATGCTGCACTCCGATAAGGCTGGTGCCGATTCGGAACTGGGCAAGGGTCTCGACTATTATCTGTCCGTTCGGGTCGTTCTCCGGGTCCTCGTAGACCGTGGCGGAGATCGGGTAGTGCTTCAGGATGTCCTCAGGCGGGAAGTTGTAGACGAACTTCTGCTTGTCTATGAGATAGGGGTTTCCACCAGCTGCGCTCTTCAGGCCGGCAACGCCTGAGACCATGTCGATATCCGGTCCCTTTCTGCTCTTGGCGTCGTTCTCGGCCATGTCGGCATCGGAGATTCCCTCCTCCTCTTCAGCCTTCTCGGCTTCAAGCCTTGCAGCCTCTGCCTTGATTGCAGCCTCTTTCTCAGCCTCGAGTCTGGCGGCCTCGGCCTTTGCCTCCTCCTGCTGTCTCTGCATCTCCGCCTTTGCAGCTGCAAGCTCCTCTTCGGCCTTGCGTGCAGCCTCCTCGGCCTCACGTCTCTGGCGCTCAAGCTCCTGCATCTCCTCAAGGTGCCTCTTCTCGAACTCAGCCTGTCGCTTGCGCATGACAAGCTGCTCATCAAGCTCGGCCTGTGCTGCAGCCTCCTTGAATACAGAGGTGCTCTGGACCCCAGGTTCCGGCTCGATTACAGTCTTTGGAGTCTCCACCATTGTAGGCTGAGGTGCCGTGAACGCAACTGCCCCGCCACGTGAGGCGAACGGGTTATGTCTCTGAGAGACCGGTATGTCATTGCCAGGGGCGATCCTTGGCTTAGGTGCCTCGTAAGGACTCTGGAACTGGACTGGCTTCTCCTCATCGTTTCTGACCTGGGTCGGTTGCTCCGGTGTGTTCTCTGAGATTCCGAAGTCAACGTCAGGGAGCTTGCTTCCATAGGTCGGGAAGACCTTCTCGGCCTGGGCGTCCTCATGGAGGCGCTTCATCAGATTCCTTGGCTTGAACATGTTCTGGAGCCTCTTGCGGTTCTCCTCAGCCTCAAGCCTTGCCCTCTCCTCTTCCTCTGCAATGCGCTTCATGCGCTCTTCCTCGGCCTGTCTTCTGCGCTCCTCCGCCTCTCTCTTCTCCTGCTCCTCCCTGCGGATCTGGGCCTCGCGCTCTGCGACGCTGTAGACTCCACGGTCCACGGATGAGACGGATGCCGAGCCAAGATAGTTAGGGAAGCTCTCAAAGGTGGGTATCTCCACATCTGTAAGGCTTGAGAGTGCGGCCTTGGACTTTGCAGGGTCATGGTCATAGACCTTCTTGGGCTCCTCTGAATCCTCCTCGATATGGACGATTGCAGGTATGCTGAAGCCCTCTTCCTGTTCAGGCTGCTCGACCTGCTCAGGCTCTTGCTTCCTCTGGTTGTCCTTCTGCTTCTTTTCTCTCTTTTCCTTCCTCTGCTTTATTGGCTTGTCTTCCTTCTCTGCCTTTGGCTTCTTCTCACTAGGTCCGTTCTTGATGCGTTGGATCAGAAGCAGCATCAGAATGGAGATCAGAAGACCGCCGATGGCGATAAGCGGATAGGTCTCTGGAAGCTTCATGACAACCACGAAGATAGGGTTTTTCCTCTGGAAGAAGGTTCCAAGCAGATAGAGGCTGTAGAAGGCTGTGCACCTGAAGATGTACTGCAGAAGTCCTGCACCCATGAAGGCCAGGACCATGTTCAGCACGCTCAGGGCAGCAATTGGGATCAGACCGTATGGCCTCAGGCCCTCTGAAGCGAAGATGTTGAAG
This sequence comes from Sphaerochaeta sp., assembly GCA_003456855.1. Taxonomy (GTDB): domain Bacteria; phylum Spirochaetota; class Spirochaetia; order Sphaerochaetales; family Sphaerochaetaceae; genus UBA9732. The sequence continues at coordinate 4,432 of DMOO01000161.1, read as the reverse complement.
TAATTGTCAAAGATCCCGTGAAGCGGTGACAGGACTGCATACAGAAACGAGCCCTCCTTCAGCTTCATGACGGGGAATGCGCAGATGGCAACGACACCAACGGATATGATGGTGCTGATCAAAGACATGATTTTATTGGGTCTACGCTTTTTTGACATATGAATTATAATAACACTTCAGTGTATAAATGTCATTATAGTTTAGTTCAGGAAAATCAACTCTTGTGAAGCAGGAGCATCCTTCTTTGGGCATCAAGTCCAGGCACCTTGTAGTCCAGGATCCTGCATTCGAATGAACAGCCCTTGTAAGCATAGACGACCTCCAGCTCCTCCTTGATGTTCTCCTCAGAACTCTTGTAGGCAAAGATGTATCCACCTGGAACAAGTATTCTGTCCAAGTCTGAAATGATGTCCTTAAACTGTCTGAATGCCCTGAAAGTTATCACTTCAAATGAATCCTGTACCTCTGACAGATCCTTCTGTATGACTTTTACGCTGTGGTTCAGACCCATCATCGCAATGGTGTTCCTGAGAAATCCAGCACGGCGTCCCATCCTCTCAACAAGGCTTATGTCCCAGTTGTCGAAGACGCTTGCAAGCACCAGGCCGGGCAGCCCTGAACCCGAGCCCAGGTCGGCCATCCTCCTAGGCTTGTCACCGATGATGTCCTTGAAGATCGGAACCGGAGCAAAGCAGTCCAGGAGGTGTCTTCTGACAAGCTCCTCCCCATCGGCGTTTACAAGACCGTACTTCGGGTTGAAGAGCTCGATCTCATCGTAGAGTCTTATGAGTTTGATTGTTGTCTTTGCCTCTGTGGGGTCTATCTTGTTGATGCCCTCTTCCAGGATAAGTCTTGCCTTCTCTTCCATGCTCACTTCCTCAGGTAGACAAGCAGAACAGTGACGTCGCTTGTCCTTACGCCGTTGATTCTGGATGCCTGTCCGATAGACTCAGGCCTGACAGCCTTGAGCTTCTCCCTTGACTCGGTGCTTATGCCCTCGACCTTGTCATAGTCAAAGTCCACCGGGATCCTGATTCCCTCAAGCTTTGAGAACCTGTCAACCTGGCGGTCCTGGCGCTTGATGTAGCCGTCGTACTTTATCTTAAGCTCCAGTTGAAGCCTTGTGCTCTTTGCATACGTGTCTATCTCAGGGATGTTCACAGCAAGGTCGTCCATTGTGACATCGGGGTTCTTCAGGGCCTCCAGGGCGTTCTTCCCATTGTAGCCTCTGTGGTGGATCAGATCCTGAAGGCTCTCCATGCTCTCTGTCTTTCTTCTGAGCATGTCCAGCCTCTCCTCTGTGGCAAGGCCCACGTCATAGCCCTTCTGGGTGAGGCGCTCGTCGGCCGTGTCATGGCGGAGCTTCAGCCTGTACTCTGCACGGCTTGTGAACATGCGGTAAGGCTCCTTGGTCCCCATGGTCACAAGGTCATCGATCAGGACACCTATGTAGGCCTCGGTCCTCTTCAGAACCAGAGGCTCCTCTCCCTTTATCTTCTGGCAGGCATTGATTCCGGCCATCAGGCCCTGGCAGGCTGCCTCCTCGTAGCCGCTGGTTCCGTTTGTCTGGCCAGCTACGAACAGGTTCTCAAGTATCTTGGACTCAAGTGACGGCTTGAGCTGGATCGGGTCCAGGTAGTCGTACTCGACCGCATAGGCCGGACGCATGATTATGGCATCCTCTAAACCTGCAACAGAGTGGATGAAGTCATGTTGGACATCCTCGGGAAGCGATGAGGAAAGTCCGTTCAGGTACATCTCCTCCGTTCCTACTCCCTCAGGCTCCACAAAGACCTGGTGTCTGCTTCTATCAGGGAAGCGCATCACCTTGTCCTCTATGGACGGGCAGTATCTGGGTCCCTTGCCCACGATCTTTCCTCCGTAGAGTGGAGAGCGTTTGATGTTCTGTCTTATGATGTCGTGTGTGTTTTCGTTGGTGTATGTTATCCAGCAAGGAATTGATGGACGGTCAACCGTCTCGTGCATGAAGCTGAAAGGGACTATCTCCCCGTCACCGTTCTGCCTCTCCATCGCATCCAGGTTCAGACTGGAGAAGCGCACCCTTGCAGGGGTTCCGGTCTTCAGTCTTCCGACGTTGAAGCCCTTAGCCCTCAGTGCATCGCCAAGGCCAATTGCGGCCTCCTCGCCAAGGCGGCCAGCGCTGTGGTCGTACTCACCTATGAAGATCCTTCCGTTCATGAAGGTTCCGGTTGTAAGGACAACAGCCTTGGATGTGAAGGTTATGTTCCTCTGGGTCTTGACTCCGATTGTTGTCTTTCCATTCTTTGTTGTCAGGAGGTCGACCACCGTGTCCATGAAGAGGTCAAGGTTGCTCTGCCTCTCCAGCGTCTCCTTTGCAAGGCGTGAGTACGAGAACTTGTCGGCCTGGGCCCTAGGGGCCTGGACTGCAGGTCCCCTGGCTCTGTTCAGGATCCTGAACTGGATCATGGTGGCGTCTATCAGCTTTCCCATCTCTCCGCCAAGAGCATCGGTCTCGCGCACAAGGTTGCCCTTGGCAAGGCCGCCGACTGCAGGGTTGCAGGACAGGCGTCCTATCGCATCAAGGCTCTGGGTTATAAGAAGGGTCTTGAATCCTATTCTGGCAGCTGCAAGGCAGGCCTCTATGCCTGCATGTCCTCCGCCTATGACTATCACATCGTAATCCATAAAATCACCATCACTTTCCTACGCAGAACGAGCTGAAGATCCTGTCCAGTATGTCGTCCGTGGTGACCTCTCCGGTCAGTTCGCCAAGGGCCTCAAGGGCCTCCTGGATGTCCATCGAGACTATGTCCAGAGGAAGCTCGCTCTCAACCGCGAGCTTTGCGGACCTGAGGCTGGCCATGGCCCTTGCAAGGTTCTCCCTCTGTCTCTCGTTCTCTATCACTATCGATCCGTCATCGCTCTGGGCGATGTCGGAGGTGAGCTTCTCGTAGATCCTGTCGCAGAGCTCGTTGAAGCCGAGGCCTGTGGCCACCGAGAGCTTCAGAAAGCCCTCAAGGTTGGAATCCTTCAGATCGACCTTGTTCAGAACAGGTATGCACCTGGGGTCCTGGACCACAGTGCGGTCAATCTCAAGAAGGTCCGTCGAGTCCACAAGGTAGAGGATTATGTCGGCACCCTCCACCAGGTTCCTGGAACGCCTGATGCCCTCCTCCTCGATCTCGCTCTCGGAGAGGTCCCTGAATCCAGCTGTGTCATACAGCCTGATCGGGATTCCACGGATCGTGCACATGGCCTCGATGAAGTCCCTTGTGGTTCCCTTCTGGGCGCTGACTATGGATCTCTCCTCCTTCAGGAAGTAGTTGAAAAGAGAGCTCTTTCCTGCATTTGAAGGACCTGCAAGGACTATCCTTGCACCCTGGGAATAGAGACGACCTGCATTGTAGGAGTCATGGATCGTTCCAAGGGCTTCAATGGCACTGTCCAGCTTGTCCATGGGGAAGGTCAGGTCCTCTCCAATCTCGTCCTCGCTGTAGTCCAGCTGGACCTCGATAGCCGCCATCGCCTGCAGGAACCGTTTCCGCACCTCGGCGAGCTTCATCTTCAGGCTGCCTTTCAGGCGTCCGAGAGCCTGGCTCTGCCCTTTGTCGCTCATGCTGTCGACCAGTTCCTCGACCGCCTCGGCCTGGGTCAAGTCCATGCGGCCGTGGGCAAAAGCGCGGTAGGTGAACTCCCCCCTGCCCGCCTGACGGAAGCCGAGTCGTCCGCACATGTCCAAAAGCTTCTGGATACCCACCAGACTGCCATGGCAGGAGATTTCAAGAGCCTCCTCCCCGGTGTAGCCGTGACCATCACGATAGACGGAGACGACCACCTGGTCGATTTCCTTCACCTCTCCATAGACCAAGGTTCCGTTCTGGGCGGAAAGCAGTTTCTGGCTCGCGGTGAAGACAGGGGCAAAACGGGCGATACACCCCTTGCCGCTGATACGGATGACCGCAAGGGCGGAGCGTACCCACCCGGTCGCCAGCGCGTAAATGATATCGTCAGTGCGATAGGTGTCCATAATCGGATTGAGTATAGAAGGTTAGCATCCTTTGGGCAATCCGGGCAGGCGCTCCCTTGCCTAAGCAACGGGAGCTCTGCAGAATCGCAGGCATGGACAGAAAGACATGTGCCTTACGGCGGAGCGCGTTGCTCAGACAGATGCGCGCATTTTTTGACGGAAAGGACTACACCGAGGTCGACACCCCGCTGCTCTCTCCCGACCTGATACCCGAAGCGACCATCCAGGACTTCGAGACCACCTTCACCAACGAGTTTCTCGGAAGCCGGAATTTCTACCTTGTCCCCTCCCCCGAGGTATTCATGAAACGGCTGATAGCCGAAGGTTTCGGCTCCATCTACCAGTTCTGCCATTGCTTCCGCAACAGCGAGCAGGTAGGCGAGGTACACAACCCCGAGTTCACCATGCTGGAGCTGTACCAGG
>DMOO01000125.1 GCA_003456855.1 Sphaerochaeta sp. | reverse complement strand
CGTCCTTGGCTTTGCGGTACTCGGAGACGATCTCGTCCTTCCTTGTCTTTCCTGAGTCCTTGACCTTCTTGTCAGGTGACCGGTATTTGATGTTTCCGTATATGTCGATTGCCTTGAGGTCATCCTTGCCCGGTTCGTCCTTCTGGAAGTAGTAGTCCTCTGTGACCGTCAGCTTATTCCCTACGGCCTTGAGAATCGGCTTTGCGTCCCCGTATGAGGTGCAGAAGGTGTCGATGCTGTTCTGCTCAGCCCATTTGATGAGCTTGCTTGCATAGCACTTGATGTCCTTGCAGGCTCCGTTGCATCCAGGGAAGAGCTCCTCATCGGATGCGACATTCTTGGGACAGCTGCTGCAACAGGGCTCTATGCAGAGAACCTCTTCTATTGTGTTCTCAAGGTTGATTCCCTGGAGATCGAGGAAGGCCTTCTTCACGGTGTCTCCGGTCCACCAGATCTGGAATCTCTCTGCGAGTTTCTTCTGGTCTCCCGGCTCCATGATTGCGAACTCTTCGGCTGCATCGAGTCTCAGCTCACCGTCCCTCAGCTTCTGCTTGAGGTCCTCATCGAGGTTCATCAGCGATGCTCTTCTTCTGACTCTTCCGATTGGAAGGTGCATGGTCTTGGAGATCTCTTCGTTGGTCCACCCCTTCTGCTGTAGATTGCGGATCTGCTTAGCTTCGTCCAGAGGATGGAGCTGCTTTCTGTCCATGTTCTCGATTGCCCTGACTTCATCGCAGTCGGCTTCATCGATGATCTGCACCGGTATGGTTTTGATATTGAAATGATATGCGCTCAGGAGTCTCCTGTGCCCGGCGACAAGGATGTAGTGGTCTGCGCTCTTAGGGCTTGCGTATACGATGAGAGGGACCTGGATGCCCTTCTTGCCGATGGACTCTATTATGTCCCCGCCTCTCTCTTCCTTTCTGTTCTCGTTGTCTAATACGACAATTGATGTTCTAGGTACTTCTTTGTATTCTGCCATCTTTCATGATCCTCTATGTCATCGAAAGGGTCCTCCGGTTGAGGCCTCTCGATTCCGATCTCTTCTCTTGTCACCCATGTTCTGCCGAAGATCTCCATCCAGTCCTCGATGGAGTTTCCATCCTCAAGCCACTCCAGCTCCGCATCATGTTTCAAAGCTGTTCCGAATTCGGCATTGTTATGTGCCTTATGGTGACATCCTCTGCACAGCTCCACCACGAAGCCATGCTTCTCGCTCAGATTTCTGAATCTGCCTCCGAATATGTGGTGCCAGTCAGTCACCCCGTATCTTCCGCAGATCCGGCATCTGTTGGTCTTAGACCGCAACCATGACCTTCATGGGAATGTCCAGGTATCCACCCTCCGATTTGGAGAGCTCCACAAGCTGGGGAGTCCCTACCGCCAGAGCTCCGGCTTGCAATAACGCCTCTATGAGCTCATTCAGTTTCGTCTCGATCTCTGCTGCCATTTTTTCCTCCAGTAAAAGCCCTTCGGGGAGCCGGCCAGTGAACTCCCTTCCGGGCAACAAGCAATAATTTAGACTCACCTATTCGGGTCTGGCCTACTTTTGGCTGGTTCCCCTGTGCTGTCAGTGGTTACCTTCCGCCAAAATCGTGCAACGCACGATATATTCATCGACCCATTCAGGCCGAAAGAACATCTTTCTTCCAAACATCACGAAGGTGATCTCCCTGTTGGCTGTCATCTTCGACAATGTTCCTCTGCTGATATGAAGGATCTCGCATACCTTTGTCGCTGTGATGAAATCTCCGGTCATTGCTCAAGCTCCTTTAGGATTCTCTCCAGTCTTTCTATCCGGTAGTCCAGATCATGCAGTCGGGATCTCTCGGAGTCTGTGAGATAGCTGGACTCTGACTTCTTCTTAAGCAACTCCCTGTCTATCCTGACTATGGAAAGAAGGTCTGAGATCTGCTTGTAGACGGAGAGGATTTTTTCATTTGCCACTGGATGCCTCCCCTTCCTTTCTGATGGCCATGAGAACCACCTTGCGGATGTAGGCTCCCTTCTTGAGGCAACGCTCATCAATGTATTTGTTGAACTCCTTTGCCTCCTCATCGGTGAATGGGATTCTGATGCCAATATTCGAGGCCATTGCCTTTGTGATGTTTCTGTTCTGATCTCTCATAGCACTAATATAGTGTCTATTCAGCTCTTATGTCAATAACAATTTACAACGAATGTTGCAGAATAGAAACTTTGGGGGTATCTTGGTAGAACACGGAGGCAAAGACTGGAATGGCAAGGCAACCTAATTTGGACAAGCTATGGAACAATGTTGACAAGGCACTTGCTCTGAGAAGCATCTCCTTGCTGCAATTGTCGGAAAGATGCGGGATCAGCTATGACACAATCAGAGGATGGAGAGCAAAGCGCATCTACCCGAAGGTGGATGATGCAAAGAGAATCGCTGACACACTCTCCATGAGCATAGAGAAGGTTTTCTTTGATGTCGAGGCAAATGAAGACAGAGAAGAACTGATCAGAAAGCTCAACGATGCAGAATGTGTCCTCACTTCCATAAGGAAATTGCTAGAGACAACAGAAGTCCCCGGCTGACTGGACCGGGGACCATTTGGCAGAATTTGAACGAAACTGTTCTCTATGATTGGATTATATCAAATGTTTGAGGCAAAATACAGGCCTCTCAGCAAGCTGTCTCTGAGGGAGGGATAATTTCGCATCTTGCTCCGTCCGATTCGTCTGCGGGCCGTTTTGGCATCAATGCGGACTGGAGAGCAAGCACCCCGATGGCATCATCTGCGCTTATGTGGGTGTATCGCTCCGTCATCTCCTCGGTTGTGTGTCCGGTGACTTGCCTTGTCACCACATCTGGAATGCCCGCCACCCTCATTCTGGTGTTCAGGTAGTGCCTCCAGGAATGGAAGCAGATGTTTCTCTCCTTCTGCTCCTGTCTTGATATGCCGGCTCTCTCCAAGGCCCTTCTGAGGTTGTCCAGGAGACAGCTGCGGTATATCGGCCTGTCTCTTCCCTCCATTGTGAATATGAAGTCCGTTGGGAGCTTGCCTGAGAGAAGCACACCTCTGAGCATCGGATGTATAGGGATCTCCCTGACTATCCCCGTCTTGGTGCACTTGAGCTTCTGGTACCTCTCCACCCATGAGTGCTCGACTACTATGGATGTCTCCGTGAAGTCCATCGCCCTGAGTGCCTGGATCTCTCCGGCTCTCATGCCTGTACACGCAGCGAGAAGGTTTGCCAGGAAGGCTGTCGGATTGTTCCAGAGTCCGGGCTTCATCAGGACCTCTCTGGCCTCCTCCGGTGAAAGGATTCCTCTCGGAGCGGAGTTGACCTTCATCCAGATCACCTTGTCACATGGGTTCTCCTTGATGTCACCTCTGCGCCACCAGTAATCGAACATCGTCCTCAGAACGGTCAGGTAGGTGTTTGCGCTCTTGTTGGAGAGTCCGTGCTCCTCCACCAGGGAATACTTCCAGTCCTCTATCATGCCCGGAGTGATGTCGGAGATCCTGTACCTCCCGAACACAGGCAGCATGTAGATCTCCAAGGTCCTTCTGGCTGTGTCGATGTAGCTGTCACCGATGTCACCTCCGTTGCGCCTGGTCTCCTTGAGGTATGGGCACTCAGGTGTCCACCATTTTGTGGAGAGCACCTTGAAGGAGCTGGATCTGCTCTTGTACTCCTCGACCTTTGCCATGCAGTAGTTGAAGGCCTCCGTCTTGTTCTTGCATCCTGTTGAGAATCTTTGCCTTTTCTGGGTTTTTTCGTCATAGACGGAACCATAATAGATCCCGTTGCGCTTGTACATTGTGAATTCCTGTCTCATTCAAATCCTCGCCTTTTCAGGGCGGGATGTACACACTTTGTACACACCCCACCCCGCCAC
>DMOO01000066.1 GCA_003456855.1 Sphaerochaeta sp. | reverse complement strand
CCGCCAATAGGAGAGACGATGATGATGAAGAAGATGATGATGACAGCAATGATGATCCTGGTAGCAGCAGCCTGCTGCTTCGCATACAACAGCACACAGACCATCACACTGGTCTCCAGAGTGGAGAAGAGGGATCCGATGTACATCATCAGGAACAACGAGACGGGGGAGACCGGGGCATCCGTGCACTACATCACAGAGCAGATCGCCGAGCAGGACGTGTGCGCATCATTCGACATCCTTCAGAGCTGCGACAGCAACGGAGTGAACATGGTCGGGTTCAAGGTCTGTGCAACAGAGCTCATGGCTGTTGTCGGTGGAAGAGTGTACAGCACAAGTGGCGTGAGCATCGTGATCGACGGCATCGGCTATGGCTCAACAGCCGAGTTCGTCAGGACAACGGTCGGTGCAGTCGCAGCCGGATCTGTAGTCGAGTCCTTCGAGGTCATCTGGTCAACGGACAGCCAGCTGGTGCAGGCATCCTACATGGCATGTGTGACACTCGAGGCAACAGCCCTCTGATACATCCAACCAAAGCAAAGAATCAGCGGCCTTCCTGGACAACCATGGGAGGCCGTTTTCTGACGTATAAAGAATACTATCTTTGAAGCCCAGATGACCCTTGTGCATGACAGCGGAATCTTCGTGGAACCTGCAAGTGCAACCGCTTGGGCTGCAATGAATAAGGACAAGGACATGCTCAAGAAGCGCTTCGGCGAGGAGGCCAGCATCCGCGTGCTTCTGACCGGAATAGGCTTCAAGGACATGGCAGTCTTCGACGGACGCGTGAAGATGCCCCGAAGCCGTCATCGCCCGCTTCAGTTGATTTTCCTTATGTAAACCCTTGAATCGCCTCCGTGGATGTCTTTCATGAACTGATAAAAGGAGAATCCGTATTTCTCCATGTAAGTTTTTACTGTTCGTTACTGTTTCTGTCAACCAATCCGTAAACCGTTGCTCTTCCGTTGCCTGACTGTGTTACGACACCATCCTGTATCAATGATGATAATGCATTGTTGAAACTGGTTGAAACTCCGCTGTACCCCAGTCTTCTGGACAGCTCTCTGGCAGAGAAATCTCCGTATTTAAGTTCTTTCAATATATCCGATTGCAACTCATTCTTCGTCCTGTACTTTGCCTTATTGTCACTTACCGACCAATCAAAAGAGTTCCTTATTTCATAAACGATGAAATCCCTGTGGACAGGTATTCGGACTGTCAATGACCGTCTCTGGTAATCATTGATGAAAACCGGTTTCTGTGACCCGTTCTCCAAAAGAGCTCTGATGGTCATAGGAATTCCGGTATTGCGGCCTTCGGTGAGCTGCAGCTCCTTCAGGAAGTTTCCGATGCGCCTGTTGCGGTAATAGCCGTTTGATTTGAAATTCATCTTCTCAATCATCTGATCCGTAATTGACCAGTCAAATCCAGGGAAACTTCTGATTTCCATAAACTGGGGAGTGCATGTAACCGTTATCGGTTCACTGATCTGATAGTCCCTGTGATACACGGCATTCGCCAGTATTTCCTTTACTGCCCTGTAGGGATAGTTCCAGCAACGCTTGGATGTGAGGCTACCTTCCGGCTTTGTTATCTTCTCGCACAGTATACTGTTACTTATGTATTCAAGAGCATCCTGAAGCTGGTCCTGAAGAGTTCCACGGAATGTCCTCTCTATCATATTCTCCCCTGTCGGATCGGGTTTGTTGACAACCTCGATTACAGCTTCCGGGAAGTATTTCTGGGTTTTGCGTGAAAACATGAGAAGCCCGACATTCTTGGGCATCCTCATTTCCTCCGGTCCGCCCAGAAGATTCATGTTCTCCGCAATCTCTTCCAAGGTCATGGCGGATGCAAGCTGATAGAGATTGCTTTCAACAGCCTTGAGGTGTTCAATCATAAGCGAGGCATTCAGATCCGACACATCTGCATGAGGATTGATTCTGTCATCGAATGAAAGCCTGCTGGAGTTGTCATATAACTGCTTCAGCAGTTCGGATTCCGCTACTACTGTGCTGGACCCTATTCTGACATAATAAGCCTTGTTCTGTTGATTCGAAAACACGTTTCTGCTTGCACTGTAAGGTCTTGAAGTGCCGGCCATTGCCCAGAGAACAAGAAGGGTTCTGCCTTCGCACTCGCATATTTCGATTCTGGGCGAATAGAACGGATCAATGAAATGGCAATACTGGAGAATCTCTTTCTGCAGGGCATCAATGCCATTCGGATCAACTCCCTTCGGAGGCAGAACAGGCCTTCCATCCTTCTCTTCAACCCCGAGGATGATGTATCCGCCGTCCTGGTTCTCCAGATCATTTGCAAATGCACAGAGAGTATGTATACAGCTCTCCGGATTCCATGAGGCTTTGTACTCTATTCTGGATGATTCCACCCTTCTGCCCGAAACCAATGCATTGATGTCAATCGGAAGTGCCATGATCTCCCCTCCTGGTTGAATCATAGCATACAACAACAATTACGACAACTTTTTTGACAATAATTCTGACAATAATTAGACCGAATCCGAAAACTGATTCACTGCATGTCGTGGATTCTCTTCTTGATAGTATTCGCTACAGAAAGAAGCTCTTGTAGTTCTAATAGACATCAGGTAAGAATGCGTGGGAATAATTTCGATTCTTCAATTTGAAATATTCTTCGGGTGGCAACCGCACAATAGTGGAATATCTGAAGTTATTACCCCAACCGGTGAGGAATCAACATCAAATGATTTCCGGAAAACGCGATACGGGAACAAGTCCCGAAATCCTCGATTTCAGGTTCTTTCAAACCATAGGAACTTACATCACTGAAGATACGGGGAATATCGCCGCCCCATTGCTCAACTATGTGCATGCATTGGAAAGCAGCATCGATTGCAACCCGGATAGAACGTGACAAGATCGACAAGAGTTTTTACCAGCATTTCTGATGATTGAGCATAGGAGGCTTCATCAGATTTGATCGAACAGACCCTCAAGAGAGACATCTTCATGGGACAGGTCTTCTCCCATGAGAACCTCAGAGGCCTGTATGTTCTCAGCGGCCTTGCCATAAAGGTAAAGCTCATCGAGATACTCGATTGTCGCTCTGATCTTTGTTCTGAGAAGAAAGCCTATCTTTATGCACTTTCTGATGATCTGATCCCTTTCAACGGGACATTTCCAGGAGAATGCAGTTTCATATACGGATATTATGTTCTCCATGAGCTTCGCAAGTTCCGTATCCGAAAGGGCCTTCAGCTCCTGTGCGTTTTCAATCTCAGTCAAAGCGGTGATGATCTCTTTTCTGGCAGGTTCATCGTCAGGAAGAAGTCTGGCATTGTCCATATCATGCTTACCTTGTATCACATCCTCTGCAAAGGAGGAGGTGAAGGCAAACAACGAGTAGACGGACTCCGTCTGTGGTCCGGGATTCAGGAAATAATTGATGTGCCTGTATGCCTTCATCCTTGACTGTTTCCCAAGTCTTCCTATCAGCTCAGACTCGTCAAAGAGAACAACCCATCCGGAATACCCCAGAACTCTGAACATGTGCGACATGAATCTGAAATAATCCAGTATATCCCGGCTCTTGATGAATCTGGTCCTGCTTTTCATCGTCTCATGACAGTATTTGGAATAGAAGCTTCTGATGAGGGAAGCTGGAGCAGTATCACCTGCCAGATCACTCTGAAGAATGAAATGGTCATCGGAATCCCTTGAGTTCAGATAAGCCTTGAGGACAAAGTAAAGCCTGTCCGTATTGAGGCTGTTCTGTGCGAAGGACAGAAAATCACGACCTTTCTCGCTGTTGGCGGAGATCTTCTCCATCTCTCGGAAAATGTCAGGTGTGACATAGCCCGGCAGATAGGTGTTCTCAATCATTTTCTTGTAGAGAATCGGAATGTTGTTGAACGGCGTCTCTTTGCTAAGCGGAAGCAAAGTCACGACCATGTCGCGCTTCTCCGCCATTGAGAACACGGTGTTCAGAAGATGTGTTTTTCCTTCTCCGTACTTTCCGGTGATTATTCTCCCTCGTGATTTGCCGGAGGAAATGGTTGTGTCAAGCTCCCTGTCGATCTTGTCCAGAAGATTCCGCCTGGAAGACGAGAAAAACGAGCCGATAAGACGCGAAGGGACACCGGAACGGAGAGATTCTATGATTCTTCTTGAGTCCTCTGCTTTCAGATTGATTTCCATTTTCGGACCTCCGTCAGTTCTGGGAATTGTTTCCGGGAACAAGCCCCAAGGTAGCGATGTTCACAAGATACGGAAGTGCGTTGCTTCCATACTTTGCATTCTTGATGATCTCCTCGACTTTGCTTCCGTCAATCGGATCAATATGAAAATCAAGGCCGTTGGCTATTGAAGCGAACTTCCTTGACATTTCAATGAGATTGGCGGCATTTAGGTACTCGTTGTTTGCCTCATCCATATCGATGAGAGACGAAAACGGATTGAATCTTGCGGACACGATCTCATTCTGCATTCTCAGCCACAGTGCCTGATAGGACTTTATTCCTGCTCTGTCATTGTCAAGAAGCTCTGAATTGAAGGCGAAGACAATGAAGAGATTCCTGAAGGTGTCCACATCGTCAATCATCTGCCTGATGCTCTCAAAGGTGTCGTCTCTTCGCATCTTCGTATAATGAACCTCCGACAGGGCGCTGTCGTTCAGAAGAACATCAAGATTGTCAACACTTATGAAAAGCCCCTTGTGTCCGGCTATTCTGCACAGCTCGGTGAGAGACCGCAGCAGATGTCTGGCATTGTATTTGTTGATCCTGTAAGGCAGAAGTCCATCCTGCTTGATGTCGGACAGCTTGAGACTTCCATCGGCAGCAAGCCACATCAGAAGGCGCTCCTCGGCAGTCTTCTCAAACTCGAACAAACCGATTCTCGCAGACACGAACATGCTGACGATAATGGCGAAATTGTTGTCCATGTAGGTGTTGTTGATGCTCAGACTTCTTATCTTCCCTCGGATCTCGTTACGTGAAATGGCATCAAGCTGACCCATGTCGGAGATCTGGTCCATCACCGATATCCCCGAATCCAGGTTTATGCCCTGATAGCCCAGATCACTGAGCATCTTTGAACAGACATCATCTACGAGCTTCCTGAAATCACAAGCTTTGAACACGGCCTCATACAACTTCGTGAAATCATTCAGAAGAAGCTTACCCGCATCCAGGGCTGCAGTGACATATCCGCAATCTGCGGCATCAGCCTTGAGAAGGGAAATGAAATGCGTCTTCCCGGACCCGTGCTTGCCGGTGACGAACCTGACCACAGAACCCCCCTTTGCCACGAAATCCTCAAGGTAGTAGAGATTATAGAACGATGTCAGCTGGTCGATTCCTACAGTTACCGATCTGAGCACTTGCGTATCGGAAGGGACCTTTGCCTTCGTTATTCCTATCAATGATTCCGTACGGGTATCCTTCATCCGGTTCTCCTCCTCTGATCCTATTCAGCGTCCTCAAATGCAATTGATCCGATGAAGAGCTCCATGCCGTTTTCATCGAGAATTCTTATCTGGGTTCCTCTGGCAGAGGAGAAAACAACACGCTTGCCGTCCTTCGTCAATGTGTCCTGATTCCTGTACAGCCTGGCGACGTCAAAGGCAAATGCCTGCTGGTCATAGTCCTTGCGGAACCGTGCCATGGGGACCATCTCCTTGTAGATGTTCATTATCGCCACCACGGCGCCGGACTTTGCAGTATGTTTGAGATTATAGGAGCAGTATGCCGAATAGAGTTCGTTTATGAAGGAATTGGCATCGAATTTCACCTTGTCAAGTTTATCCAGACCATCGCGGATAGTCTGTGAAATGCATTCGGGGCTCATTGATACAGTCTTCTTCCTGTCAATCCAAACTTCCTGGTTTTCAGCATCGACCTTAATCTTGTAGGGGAACATCTCATATACTGGAAAATCACCGGCGACATCTATGTTCTTCTGTTCGCAGGCCTGCAGAAGCTGTATGGCAAATTCTCCAGACGTAAAATACCGGGCATAGTCGAACGATGCGATCTCAGACCTGAGGTCTATGACTTTTGCAAGAAGCTCCTCCGCAACAAGCTGAAGCTGCTCCGCATCCTTGATGACTGCGCGGACATCACCTTTTCCTTCGTTCTTCTTGATTGATTTCTCAAGTTTCGTAACCGCCGCAACCTTGTCTTTGACATCCTTCTCCGCTTCGGCAAAAACGCCGCTGAACTCTCTGTAGTCCATCATTTCACTCCTCTGCTACCAGTGTTTCTTGCAATTCTAATTCATTTATCTCCATTTGAACAGAACTATAATATAGAACGAGAGCCGTTCAGATGGTATCATCCAGCTATGGACAAAGCGGGAATCACGGACTACAGATGGCAGGCTGACTGCAAGCGAGCATGGCATGAAAACAATTGCAGGGGCATTGTCATTGCAGCCACAGGCACGGGAAAGACGCATCTTGCCCTGTCTGCTGCAAAGGAGCTGCACAATGAAACCGGCGGGAATCTCCTCCTCCGGATTGTGGTCCCCCAGACTGCCATTGCACTGCAATGGAAGGATTCGTTGCGGAAGGCCGGCTTTGATGCAGCAGACATCGGTCTCTGCTTCTCTGGTCTGAGGCCCCATCCCGCGGCCAAAGTCATAGTATACGTAGTGAACTCCGCCAGAGATGCACTTGCAGGCAATGTGGTTTCTATGATGCAGGAGGGCAGACCCGTACTGATCATAGCGGATGAATACCATCACTATGCCAGCAGGGCCAATTCAAGGATCTTCGATTTCACGGAATCGCCGCATTACAGGCGGGATCTGCTGTTCTCAATGGGTCTCTCCGCAACAGAAGTCACCTCCGAACCTCCTTCAAAGATGCAGGAGGTCCTTGGCAACATAATCTACAAGTATTCTGTCCCCGATGCTGTAGGGGACATGGTCATAAGCAGATTCGGCATCTATAACATATCGATCTCTCTGTCCGGCGGAGAGATGGATGAGTATGCGGAACTCTGTGATAAGATAACCTTGGCCATGCAGTACATGTACAAAAACTACGAATCCATCATGAAACGTCCGGACATCCCCATCACTGAGAAGATAAGACTCATAGAACGCATGAACCTGCCCGGACAGGACAGCAGAGTCGAAGGTTTCAAGATGATGATTCTGCGCAGAAGAGCCATAATCAAAAACGCGGACCAGCGTCTCAGATGCATCGATTGCCTCATGAACCGTGTTGATGCAGGGAAGAAGATAATGGTCTTCTCGGAGTTCATAGACCAGGCAGACGAAATATTCCTGCTTCTGAACGACAGATATCCTGGATGTGTGGGGCTGTATCACAGCTGTCTCCCTGAAGAGGTGCGCAAAGCGACTCTATACAATTTCCGCATCGGGAACTACAGGGTGCTTATTGCATGCAAGGCTCTGGATGAGGGGCTGGATGTGCCGAACGCAGAGGTCGGGATATTCCTGTCAAACACAGAGAGCGAAAGACAGCGGATCCAGCGTCTTGGACGGGTGATCAGGAAGCACGAGGGCAAGAGTCTTGCGGAACTCTATTACATACATGCAGAGGCTACGATAGAAAGCCCTGAGTTCCTGGTGGATTATCCGGACATGACGACGGTCATGCACGCCCGTTTTGAAGGTGGCACCTTTAATTGTCCTGATTATGATAGTCTATGCGAAGAAGTGCTTGAATCCCTGAAGGGCAAAGCCTCATCATCTCAATTCGCCGCCTTGGAGAAAGCCATGGAACGCGGGCTAATGCGGTTTGATTTCGCTCTGGACAGAAAGATCATAGTCAGGAACATCTGCAATTCCACCTCCGCAGGCATGAGGAACTACTGGATTGTCATGCAACAGATCGGAAAGGTCTTCGAGAGGAAGCTGAAGGACAGCTGACCCATCCATGCCGGAAGTGGATAAACCTCCGTTTTTTCAATTGGCAAGAATTAGATAAAAGACTTTCTATAAATGTCGATGATGCGACAAATGTTCTTTCTGTTAGTTTTACTGACATTGATCCTGAATTTGCCCAAAGAGTTGTAGCATTTGCGGTAGATCTTCTTGTCAAGGAATTCTATGCTGTCAGCGAAGACGATAATGCAACCAATCTGAAAAACTATCAGGAAGCGATGGATGCTTCTTTCCAGAAAATAGTTCAATATCAGAAAGATCTCCAAGAGCTCGAACAAAGTGTGTCCAATTCATCTGCCACACTAATCCCATCAAGACAGTTTCTTAAGAATCTAAAGAATTCCTAAGCCACTACCTCTTTGTTATATGCATCCTCCCACGCCGTAGGGCTGAAACATCTCTTTTTATACCCAATTCTCGATTTTCAGGTCCTCAATGCGTTCGAATTCCTTTGAGTTGTTGGTGACCAGGGTCAGATCAAGTGATCTGGCATGGGCAGCAATCAGAAGGTCGTTGGCTCCGATTGGTGCTCCTCTCTCCGCAAGGCTCTTTCTGATCTCTCCGTATTCTCTTGCAGCCTTCTCGTCAAAGGGGAGTATCTCAATGCCTGACAGGAAGAGGGACAGGGCCAGTCTGTTCTGGTCCGGTCTTGAGCTTCTGGCGATTCCATATTCAAGCTCCGCCATTGTTATCGAGGATATGCAAAGGTCTGATGGTGTGAAGCTTCTCAGTTTATTGAGGACGGACTCAGGTCTCTTGTTCTTTGCATAGATGATGATGTTTGTATCCAGAAGGTACTTCACAGAGCAGGTCTCTCCTGCACCGGAAGGTCTTCAATTCCATCGTTCAGGAAATCATCTGTGAACAGCTCAAGGCCTGCCATCATCGCAGACCACGGGTTGTCCTTTGACATGAGAAGTACGGAGTCACCGATTTTCTTGACTATCACCTCGTCCTCCTTGAACCTGCAGTTCTTTGGAAGCCTGACTGCCTGGCTTCCTCCATTTGTGAATATCTTGGCTGTCTCCATGTGCTCGTCTCTCCTTTGCCATGTAAAGTATATACTTGGATATATACAAAATCAAGCGTGTTGGTTGAGCAACTCTCTCCTTTTGTCCATCGACACTTGTGGGGGTTTTGTTTACAATCGCCTTCATGAAGTACGAGTACAGAAGGGATTTCGATATAACATATTCACAGGCTGACAGGTGGCTGAAGCTGGATCTGGTCAATGCCACATCGATCGTGCAGGAGATGAACACCGAGTATTTCAAGACGTTCGCGTGTGACAACATCTCGTGCAAGGAGAGGGACAACGCACTTTGGGTCATCACCAAGACAAGGCTGCATTTCGTCCGCGTACCTGTCTGGAACGACAGGATCTCAGGTGTCACCGGAACCATCAAGACGCATGGGTACAAGACCGAGCTTGATACATCGTTCGTGTCGGGCTCCTCGCTCTCGTTCGTGGCGAGGCAGGAGCTGTTCGTCATCGACGCTTCTTCTCGTGAGCCTCGTAGAATCGATACTCTGGCCTATCCTCAGGACATGGAGTACGTGAGCGAGTCGCTTCCGCTTCGCTTCTTCCGCATCAAGGAGGAGCTCGGGGAGGAGAATCTGGTCTACACGGACCATTTCAGGCTGTCGGACATCGACTACAGCAACCATGTCAACAACGTGGTGTACGTGCGTTATATCCTCAATGCGCTGACACCTGAATTCTTTTCATCGCGAAGGATCGTTGACTTCGAGATCCAGTACCGCCACGAGTGCTACGAGGGCCACGAGCTCGGTGTGTACAGGCGGGACATCGACGAGAACACCATGGACTTCCAGATCAAGAGCGACGGGAACATCGCAATTGACGTGAGGATAGTGCACGAGTCTTGTTGAAAAGGATTTCTTAAGATATCATATCCACCTGTAATGAAAGAAAAAGACAAGAAGAATGAACAGCCCCAGAGGGCTTACATATATCTGGTTAAGACTCCAAGCAGCAACGACCTGACGATCTGCGCATCCGAGAGCGTCTTCTACCCGGGAACCTATGTCGTGTCGCCTACAAGGTACGGCCTGGACATGGGCGTCGTGGTGGGCTCGGCGGCATCGCTCAGCAATGACGACTACCAGGCTGGGTGCAGAAGCTGCCTTGGCGCCTGCCATTTCGGACCCACACCGAAGGAAGACGATGACGAGCTTGAGGCCTCGGGAATGATCGAGGACGGCGATGTGATCGTGGAGACCGACGGGCAGAGTCTGAACATGGGGCCGGTGCCGACCTTTGAGATTGTGTCGGAGAGGCAGGAGACCATCGAGCCCGATGACCCAGAGATCGACGAGGCTGGGCTTTGGGACCAGGCCTACAAGGAGCCTGAGATGGTGGAGGTCGACGGGGACGTGGAGTGGATATCCCACATGGCATCCCCGGAGGAGATCCAGCGCTACACGGACAACAAGGAAGAGGAGAAGGATGCCATCCGCATCTGCCGCGAGAAGATCGCCAAGCACAACCTGGAGATGAAGCTGGTGACGGCCCACTTCCTGCTTTGCGAGCCCAAGGTGCTTTTCTTCTTCACCGCAGAGGACAGAGTCGACTTCAGGGACCTGGTCAAGGACCTTGTGTCGGTCTTCAGGATGAGAATCGAGCTCAGGCAGATTGGCGTGCGTGACGAGGCCAGGGTCCTGGGCGGGCTTGCGGTCTGCGGCAGGGACTTCTGCTGCCACTGCGTCTCGGACAAGCTGAAGCCTGTGACCATCAAGATGGCCAAGGAGCAGAACCTGTCGCTGAACTCCATGAAGATCTCAGGACCGTGCGGAAGGCTTCTTTGCTGTCTCAGCTACGAATATGATTTCTACGTGGAGGAGAAGCAGGCCTACCCGGCAGAGGGAAGCAGGCTGAAGATAGCCGGAGACATGTTCAAGGTGACGGAAATCAACATCCTGTCGCACATGATGACGGTTTCCGGGCCTGAGGGAAGGCAGCTGGTCATTCCTCGTGATGAGCTTTACTTCAACCACGAGAAGGCCAGATGGGAGGTCTCGCAACGCTTTATTGACGAGTTTTTGACAAATTGAATTAAAGTGTTGTATTGACCAGTTTTAAGGACTGTGATATGTTTGGTAAGCGTCGCGATTTTCCTGCGATGTTGAAATTTGAAATAAATTATTTATCTTATTAAAGATATTTGGAGGTTACCGTGAATCGTTCCGCAGATAAGAGAGATCGTGAGAACAAGGCCAGAAGACTCAGAAACCGTGAGACAAAGAGCCAGTTCCGCACAGCCATCAAGGCTTTTGACGCAGCAGTTGAGGCTGGCAACAAGGACGAGGCAGAGAAGCAGATGAAGCTTTCTTTCAAGCTCATGGATTCAGCAGTCAACAAGGGCGTTGTACATCACAACACAGCTGACAGAAAGAAGTCCAGAATGGCTCTCAAGTTCAACAAGATGGCTTGAGTCATACCTGAAAAGATACAATTAAGAGAAACAGTGGGGTAACACTTATGGAAAAGACAAAACTTACCAAAGCTGCAATCATCGAGCATCTCCATGACAAGCTTGGAATCAATAGAAATGACATTCACCAGATCGTTGACGAGTTCTTCGAGGAAGTCAAGGATGGACTGAAGGACGAGAAGATCATCGAGCTCCGCGGATTCGGAACCTTCGAGGTCAGAACACGCAAGGGCAGAGAGAAGGCTCGCAATCCAAAGACTGGAGAGCTTGTCGCTGTCGATACTCACGGAGTAGCTGTTTTCCGCCCAGGAAAGGAGCTCAAGGACTTCGTCTGGAATCTTCGCCAGGAAGACTGAGGATTTCTAGCTGATTTTGACAAATCCAATGAAAAACATATTAAGCGTAAACGATAAGGTTCTACGCAGGCGCAACCTCAGAACAGTATGCTCTGAGGTTGTTCTGTTGTTAGTGTCCGCATTTGTACTCTCAATGGCCCATCCGAGCTTCCTGTCCAAGACCGGATTCGGAATGCTCTCGATGATAGCGCTCATCCCTGTGTTCGCCGTCATCAAGAACACAAGCTGGAAGCTGGTGGGGGCGTACGGATTCCTTTTCGGATTCGTCTACTATTCCATTTTCAACTACTGGCTTACATCGTTCCATCCCTTCGCCATCCTGATAGTAACCATAATCAAGGGTGCCGAGATGGTGCCTCTGTTCTTTGCCCTGAAGGCTGCGGACAGATGGCTTGGCGATGTCCTGAAGGGCCGCCTTGTGCATGTTATCCAGTCGATCTTCTGGGTTGCATACGCCTATCTCTCACAGAGCTGGTTCGCAGGCTACCCATACGGGACAGTGGCCTATGCATTCTACAACTACAAGGTTCTGATCCAGTTCTGCGACCTGTTCGGCATCTGGGGCCTGACCTTCATGATGACCCTGCCGCAGGCGTTCTTGGGCAACTGGTGCTGCGACCATTTCAGCAAGACCCGCACAGAGCACTCAGAGGGCCTCTGGAAGCACATTCTCTTCCACAAGGTGACATTGATCATCTATGTGGTTCTGGTGCTTGCACAGGTCATCTACGGCATCATCACACTGAACTTCTGGAAGAAGGCCGAGGAGGACAGCTCCTTCCGTGTAGCCACGGTGCAGCACAACGCCGACTCCTGGAAGGGAGGCTATGACACCTACAAGAGGAACTTCATCAATCTGGAGAAGATGTCCCTTGAGGCCATGCTTCAGAAGCCGGACCTGATCGTCTGGTCCGAGACGGCCTTCGTCCCGTCCGTCGACTGGTACACCAACTATCCGTACACAGGCAATGATGAGGGCGCCTCGTTCGACTACCTGCGCAAGATCCAGGAGCTGGTCAACGAGTTCGTCAAGTTCGGAACCGAGCTTGGCATCCCGCTTCTCACCGGAAACCCGTCCAGCACAATAAAGGACGAGAGCCTGCCGCCTTACGACGAGGAAGGCAACTGGAACAAGAAGGACTACAACTCCGTAATCCTGTTCGATGACGGTGAGATCAAGACCCAGTACCTGAAGCAGCACCTTGTGCCGTTCACGGAGCACTTCCCGTATGAGAAGCAGCTTCCTTGGCTGTACAACCTG
Source organism: Sphaerochaeta sp. (assembly GCA_003456855.1). Taxonomy (GTDB): domain Bacteria; phylum Spirochaetota; class Spirochaetia; order Sphaerochaetales; family Sphaerochaetaceae; genus UBA9732. The sequence goes on along the minus strand of DMOO01000066.1, from coordinate 834 downwards.
CTCAAGGCCAACGACTACCACTGGTGGGAGAAGGGCACGGAGCCTGTGGTCTTCGAGACCTCCAACGGCATCACGTTCTCGACGCCTATCTGCTTCGAGGACGTCTTCGGTGACGTCTGCGCCGGCTTCATCGCCAACGGAGCCGACCTGCTGATCAACATGACCAACGACTCATGGTCAGGCTCAGAGGCCGCAGAGCGCCAGCACATGGCCATGGCGGTCTTCAGATCGGTTGAGAACAGAAGAACCACCCTGCGCGGAACGAACAGCGGCATGACCTGCCTGATCACCCCTGACGGAACCATCCAGGGCGAGATGACCCCGTTCAAGATGGGCTGGAAGATCTGGGATGTCCCTGTCTACAGCGGTGAGACCTACGGAACCACCCTGTACACAAACACTGTGGACCTGAGCGCACACATCTGCGTCTGGATCTCCTGGGCCATCCTGGCCTGTGGTCTGGTCCTTGTGGTGCTCAAGACCGTCAGGGGAAGGCGCGGAAAGTCCGGGAACTGATTTGTTCATTTGCGGGAGGCGGGAAAGCCTCCCGTTTTTTTTCATCCGGTACCATGGCGTCCGGATTGCTTTCATGTGCTTTTGAGTGCCTGGACAATGATATGGCTGGAAAAATTTGAAAAAAATTATTGCTTTATATGCAACGAGTTGTACGTTGTTTCTCGTTGAATGGCCCGGAAAAATCTTAATCTTTTCGACGTTTTCCCTGTAAGGGGTTGTGTGGCCCGTAGGGGCTGCCAATCTTTCTATACGTAGGACATGCTATGTCTGAGGTTTCAATCAAAGGTAATCAGCAGTACAAGGACAGGCTCTTCATCT
>DMOO01000200.1 GCA_003456855.1 Sphaerochaeta sp. | reverse complement strand
TGTTGGCCTTTATCTCTGCGAGGCGGGCTGCAAGCTCTGCATCCTTCTGCTCCTTGAGGCCAGCAACAGCCTTTGTTGTGACAAGTGCGTTGAGATCGTTGTTGATGATGTACTTGGAGATGACGTCCTTGAAGGTCCCGTCATCGTTCCACTGCTGGAAGTTGTCGATGCTGTCGATGAAGTCCTGGTATCCGTAGAGATAACCTGTTCCTGCCCAGTAGTAGGCGAGGTTAGGCATCATGTCGACACCAACTGATGAACTCTCACCGGAAAGCATGATGTCAAGCTTGTATGCTGCGACGATTGAGTCGACTGCTGTAGGATTGAAGCCTTCCTGTGCAATCTTGGCCATTGACTCGTCGACGATTGCCTTGAAGGTCTCTGCATCCTCTGCATTGACTGTGTTGGCAATGAACTTAACGATTGTCTCTGGACCGCCGAAGTCGATGTAGACGTTGAAGCTTCCATAAGGGAGGGCGTTTCTGAGGTTCTCCATCAGGACTGAGCTTGTGTCGCCTGCGAGTGTCGTCATCAGGTCGATCTTGTTCATTGTGTCCTGGTCGATGTCCTTGCAGACGAAACCATAGTAGACTGTTGCGGAGTGCTCTGTGTCACTTGAGGCCTCGACAGGGAAGTCGTACTCTGCCACGACTGGACCTGTGATTGGAGTGTAGCCATAGTCTGTGAGGTCGAACTCCTTCTTGTCGTATGTGCTGAAGTAGGAGTCGAGCAGCTCAAGGTATCCCTTCCAGTTGTCGAACTTACCATAGAGGATGGTGAGTGAGTTGGATGGATGGTAGTACTTGTCATGGTAGTCCTGAATCTGCTCCCAGGTCATCTCCGGGATCACATCAGGGTTTCCACCACTGTCGTTTGCTGCATAGCTGTTAGGGAAGATCTCTCTGTCGAAGTTCTTTCCGGCCTTTCTCTCTCTGGTGGTTGCACCGAGCATCTCGCTGTAGACTGTACCGTTGAGGGTGAGCTCATCGTCTGCGCTCTCCAGCTCGTATCTCCAGGCTTCCTCATCGAAGATTGACTTGTCTGTCATTACCAGCGGATTGAAGACGCTGTCAAGGTAGAAGTCTGTCAGTGTGTAGAGCTGATCCTCTGAGAGTGAAGCTACAGGATACTGGGTCATGAACGGATATGTGCTGGCGTTCATGTATGTGTTGTAAGTCTGATAGCTGACGTTGAACCAGAGAGCCTTTGAAGGATACTTCTCCGATCCATCGAGTGTTGAGTGCTCGAAGACATGAGGAATTCCGGAATCGGTTTCGGTCGGTGTGCGGAATATGATGTCGAAGGTTCTGTTGGTGTCTTCGTTTGCCACATAAAGGACTGTGGCACCGGTCTTGAGGTGCTGGAACTCATAGACTGTTGCTCCAAGCATGTCAAAATCGGAGATTTCATCAACGACGAATCCATTAACGGTCATCCCGACGGTTGGGTCGTGCTTTGCCTCTGAGATGGACTGTGCGAACACAGAGGTGCAGATGACCAGAATCGCCAATGCGATGGCAAGGATTTTCTTTGTCATTTTTGACTCCTTTCTAGTTGTTGGAGGAATTTTAAAACTCATGGCCCTTCCTCTTCAAGGGTTTTATTATTATTTAAATTACTAAGCCTACATCTTTAGTAGATTTTTACTATGGTAAAAGCTCCCGTTAGTGAAAAAAATGTTGAAAAACTATGCCTCGATTATTTGGAAAACTGCTATCTTTGTATTTATGGCTACGGAAGTGTTAGATAAGGAAAAGCAATACGATGTTGTTGTCATAGGAGCCGGCAACGCCGGTCTCATGGCGGCATTGAACCTTCAGAGAGCAGGTCATAAGACCCTGATCGTCGAGCAGCACAATCTGCCTGGTGGCTGCGCCTCATCATACGTCAGAGGACGTTTCGAGATGGACCCGTCCCTGCATGAGCTTGCAGGTGTCGGAACCCTTGAGAATCCAGGCTCCGTGCGAAAGATGTTCCAGGACCTTGATCTGCCTATAAAATGGGTTGATGTCAAGGATTGCTTCCGTGTAATTGGAAAGTACTCGGATGGAAGTCCGATGGATGTAACGATTCCAAGTGGAAGATATAACATGATAGACGCCATGGAGAAGTACGTTCCAGGCACCAGAAAGAAGATGGAGAAGCTCTTCAGGCTTTTCGACGAGGTCAATGACGGACTGAACTTCTTCTCGAAGACTGACAAGTATGACCTGAGGTATGCAATCAAGCACTTCGGCAACATGCTGGTTGTTGGCTCCCATTCAAGCAAGATAGTGTTCAAGGCTCTGAGACTCCCCCAGAGGTGCATAGACATACTTTCCACCTATTGGTCCTATCTGGGTGTTGATCTTGGACATCTGTCCTTCCTGCACTATGCCATGATGGTACGCTGCTACCTGGATGACGGTGCCCATATTCCGACATTCACATCCCACGAGCTTTCAGTTGCACTGGAGGACAAGTTCCGTGAACTGGGTGGCGACATCTGGTTCAACTGCAGGGCCGAGTCAATCATATTCGAGAACGACCAGGTCGCTGGTGTGAAGACCGCTTATGGCGATATCAGGTGCAAATATGTGATGGCCAACGTGAACGATGACATCGTTTATGGAAAGATGGTTCCAAAGAAGTATGTAACCTCAAGACTCAGAAGACTGTCCAACGCAAGAAAGCAGAGGTACAGTGCCAGGATGTTCACGGTCCATCTCGGACTCGATGTCACCAGAGAGGAGCTTGGAATCAACGACTACTCGATCTTCATGGTAGGCACCGCCGATTCCGAGAAGGAGTACTCCAACATGATGAAGGGCTTCGACTCCAACGAGTTCACCATCCTTGTCTGCTACAACGTGGTCAACCCAAAGGCTTCCCCGGAAGGGACCTGCATCTGCTCGTTGACCACTTTCGGATCCCCTGTCGACTGGGACCCCCTCAAACCTGAGGACTATGCCGAATACAAGACCAAGTGCGCCGAGAAGCTCATGATGAATCTGAAGGAGAAGACGGGCATCGACCTCTTCGGCCATGTCGAGGAGATAGCAATTGCGACCCCATGGACATTCGCCAGATACCTTGGTACCCCAGAGGGCTGCGTCTACGGCCATGCCACAACGGACTGGGATGACATCATCTCCAGAACGCTTCAGATGAACAAGGACTACCCGATCAAGGGTGTAAGACCAATAGGTGCCGGAGGTCCTAGAGGTGACGGCTACTCATCCGCCTACCAGTGTGGTGAGATGATGGCCCAGATTGCAATCAAGGAACTTGATGGGGAGGCTGCGGTATGAAGAGCGAGAAACTGAAGAAACTCAAGGTCAGAATCAGCAACTTCAAGTTCAAGGACATGCTCCAGTTCAAGAACATGCCTCTAAGAAGGGACAAGGCCATAGACCAGGCCGAGGACAAGGACATTGTCACAAGCTTCCCGATAAACAACAATGCAAGGCTTCTCCATCCTGAGACACAGAAGATGGTTGTCTCCAAGATCATCGAGAGACCTGAGGCCGGGGCCAGGACTTTGATCCTAAGGACGGCTGACGGATCACCTGCAGCCTGGTTCAAAGCTGGGCAGTACGTTTCCCTTAAGCTGAAGATCGGTGACAGCTGCGTCACCAGACCTTATTCGATCTCTTCATCTCCTAAGCTTACAAAGGAGGGCAAGGTCTGCATAACCGTCAAGAGAACCATTGGTGGCTTTGTCTCTGACCACCTGATCTACGATGTCAAGGAAGGAGATGCCATGACGATCTCGGGTCCTGACGGATTCTTCTACCACGACAGGCTCAGAGACAGCAGGAATGTTGTAGCGATAGCCGGTGGAAGTGGAATAACCCCATTTCTTTCAATGGCCTATGCAATCAGGGACTCCATTGAGGACTTTAATCTGACGATTCTCTTCGGCTCCAGAACCGAGGACTCCATACTTTTCAAGAACGAGCTGGACATGATCCAGAACGAGACCGACAAGGTCAAGGTGATTCATGTGCTCTCCGATGAGAACAGAAACGGCTATGAGCACGGCTTCATGACCGCAGACCTCATCAGGCGCTATGCACCTGAGGGTGACTATTCGCTATTCATCTGCGGACCCGAGGGACTGTACAACTTCATGGACGAGGAGACCAGGAAGCTCAATCTTCCTCTGCGAAGGGTCAGGCGTGAGATAACCGGTGCTCCGAAGAACGTGGACAAGCTGCCTGACTATCCTGCAGAGGCTGTGGGCAAGATCTTCAACGTCAAGGTGATCCAGGGGCCTTGCACCTATGAGATCAAGGCCTCAAGCTCCGAGAGTGTACTCTGTGCAATAGAGAGGGCAGGCATCCTTGCACCTTCAAAGTGCAGAAGCGGCGAGTGTGGCTGGTGCAGAAGCAAACTGCTCTCCGGATCCGTCTACATCCCAGAGAAGAACGAGGCAAGACGCCAGATGGACAGGGAGACTGACCATATCCACCCATGCATCTCGTTCCCTTTGTCAGATATTGTGCTTGAGGTGCCACGCGGAGACTTCCCACTGTAATCTCTATAATGTACAATGCCCGCATGAAAAAATTATTGATCGCATTACTCCTGGTTATCGCATTGTCTTCTGTCTTTGCCGCAAGCCCGAAGAACTCGTTCTCCGAACTCAAGGCCGTGGACCTGAAGAGCGACGTAATCACTTCAGAGATATTCAAGGAATATGATGTGACCATGATCAACGTGTTCACCACATGGTGCTACTACTGCATCATTGAGATGCCTGAACTTCAGCAGATGACAGAGGAGCTTCCGGAGAACGTGAATCTTATCTTCATCTGTGCAGACGCCTATGAAGCTCCAAAAGACCTGAAGGAGATAGTGGACTACTTCAAGCTGACAAGCACCATTCTTAAGATGAAGGGCAAGGAAGTCCTTTCCTATTACAACATCTCAGGCTATCCGACAAGCTTCTTCGTTGACGGCCAGGGCAACATCCTTCAGACGGCGGTCGGTGCAAACAGCAAGGACGGCTACATGAAGATCATCAACAGTCTGCTGGAGAAGTCCAAGTGAAGAGGAAACTGGCTGTCCAGATAGCCATAATAGCCATTGCAGTTGCCTTCATTCTGATAGGCATATTCTCAGGTGAAGCCACAATAGTGCTCAGAAAGGCCAGGGACATCTGTCTGTCTTGCATAGGAATCGGGTGAGGCTTAGATGAAGCACGAGAGAAAGAGAACGATCATACAGCTTCTCGCGGCAGCCTTCTTCAACGGCTATGCCGCAGGCTTCGCAAAGGGCCAGATCTTCAAGGGCGGCACAAAGATCCTATGTGTCCCGGTCCTGAACTGCTACTCCTGTCCAGGTGCGCTGGGTTCCTGCCCCATAGGCTCACTTCAGGCTGTGCTGGGTTCACGGAACAAGAGATTCAGCTTCTACGTCCTTGGCTTGATGATGCTCTTCGGAATGGTCCTCGGCAGACTTGTCTGCGGATTCCTCTGTCCTTTCGGACTTCTTCAGGACCTTCTGCACAGGATTCCGATAAAGAAGGTCAAGGTGAACCCGAAGCTGGACAAGGTTCTGCGCTACGTCAAGTATGCAGTCCTTCTGGTCTTGGTGCTTCTTCTACCTGTCTTGATCAGAAATGACTTTGACATGGGTGAGACCTGGTTCTGCAAGTATCTCTGCCCGGCGGGTGCCCTGGAGGGGCTTTCATTGATCCTTGCAAATCCTGCTTTGCAAAGCGCACTGGGCTTCCTGTTCAGCTGGAAGATGTGTGTTCTTCTGATTGTCCTTATATCATCAACTCTGATCCACAGGCCTTTCTGCAAGTACCTCTGCCCGCTTGGAGCCTTCTACGGACTCTTCTCGAAGTTCAGTCTCTATCAGATGGAGATAGACAAGTCAAAGTGCATCGGCTGCGGGAAGTGCGAGAGCGTGTGCCCTATGGACGTGAAGTGTCTGAAGGACATGAACAGCGCAGAGTGCATAAGATGCGGAAAATGCAAGGCTCAGTGTCCTGTTCATGCCATAGAGTCAACGTTCGGTTTCAATTTGAAAAAGAAAGGTGAGTGAGAATATCACTCGCCTGGGTCGCTTCTGAGAACCTTTCCTATGTTCCACAGATGTGCGGCGTTCTTTGCTGATGTAATGCGCTCAGCCGGACTCTCATATGGAATCTCTGCAGTGTGGCAACCGCAGTCCAGGCACATCACATAGAAGCACCAGCCGCCTTCCTCCTCAAGAAGGCCTGGGCCGTTGCAAAGCGGACAGTCCTGAAGCTCTATTTCTTTAAGTATTTTTTCCATTCTCTATTTTCCTGTGCTACCCGCCACAGTGTGGCTGTATTTCTGCTTTGCCTGGGCAATGCTGAGAAGCTGTTTGAATTCAGTTCCCTTCATGTCTAGGAATATCATTTTCTTGCCTTCGAGTTCAAGCCAAGTCACAGTGTCCTTGAACATGGCGCTGAATAGGTTCAGCCTGTGGACCTTTGGAATCTCACCCTTGGCGAAGGCAATGGCCTCTGATCTAAGGACACTCTCAACATAAAGTACATCAAGTGATTCGAATGAAACATCCAGATTTGCTGCATGGCAGTGGAAGGTGACTTCCGTCTGGTACAGTAGGACAGGACCATCGATGACATGACCATCAGAATCTGCATAGAAGTTGCAGTCCATGTGCCATGAGATTTTTCTACCTGTTGATTTTTCAATTTCAGCAATATCCATTGCCATAAATATAGGACAATTGATGCCTTCTTTCAACAAAAACGATGGTCAGCCACCATTTTGCTGAAGTTATAAATATACGTTTTTTTTCTGTATGCAACAAAGCGAAACAAAAATAAGTTGCTTGTTACTAAATGGCATGTAATAATTTTAATATCCTGATACTACAGGAGAAAAAGGAGATTATATGGTAGTAAACACGAGTGCTTTGATAATCGTAATCGGTTATCTGGTAGGCATGCTTCTTGTGGGTTTCATTGTAGGAAAACTCAAAATCAAAGGAGCTGAGGACTACATGCTTGCCGGAAGAAGGATGGGAATCTTCATGGTTGCTTTCTCCCTTTCAGCAAACAACATTGGAGGCGGCTGTACCACAGGTCTGGCACAGAAGGCCTTTGGTTCATGGGGAATGAGTGCTATGTGGTATGTCCTTGCGGCATCCATCGCAATGATTCCTCTTGCATATTTCGCACCTAAGATCAGAAAGGCAATGGCCGTCACGATCCCTGAGGTTGTCGGAAGAAGATTCGGAAAGTTCAGTTCAGTCTTCTCTGCAGTCCTCAACATTCTGGCACTGTTCTGCCTTACCTCATCACAGGTTGCAGCTTCAGGTTCCGTTGTAGCAACACTCACCGGACTCAACACAAAGCTTTGTATGATCATCGCTGGAATAATCATCATCCTCTACACGACATTCGGAGGTATGATAGCAGACCAGATCTCTGATATGGTCCAGTTCCTGATTATCCTCATCGGTCTTGCAGTCGCAACACCTATCGTCATTTCAGGCCTTGGTGGTTGGAGTGCAATCGCCGCAAAGCTTCCTGAGGGACAGACAAGCTTCACAAAGATCGGTTGGGCATTCATAATCGGCTATATCTTCAACTACTTCTGTACCTTCCTTTCAGGTCCTGAAATGATCTCGAGATTCGAGACCGCAAAGGACGAGGCGACAGCAAAGAAGGCTTCAATCGTCTCAGCCATCCTCATGGCGGCAATGGCAGCCTTCCCGACACTGCTCGGTCTCGCAGCCCTGGCAGTCAAGGACAGCCTCCCGAACCTCGCAGCCAACGGATCCAACGCAATGATGGCAGTCACACAGGCTTATGCACCTACCATCATCACAGGTATCGTCTCAGCAGCAATCATCTCAGCAACGATGTCATCCGCAGACTCCAACCTGCTTTGTATGTCAACAATGATCATCAACGATATCTACAAGCCATTCATCAACAGCTCACTTGAGGGAATGAAGGAAGTCAGAGTCACAAGACTTTGCAACATCATCTGCTGTGCTGTCGCAATGGTCATCTCGTTCGCTGGAATACCAATCACAACGATGAACACATTCGCATTCGGTATCAGATGTGCCGGACCGTTCGCCGCCTATGGTCTTGGACTTGTCATCCCAAGAGCAACAAAGAACTCTGGTCGCATCTCCATCATCTGCGGTACAGTCGGCTTCATCTTCTGGCAGATC
>DMOO01000215.1:4228-7650 GCA_003456855.1 Sphaerochaeta sp. | reverse complement strand
TCATCGATCAGTACAACAGACCACTCAAGGAAGGTCTCTACCAGGACTACGCAAACCGCGATGAACTGCTTGAGCTCGTACGCTTCAAGAGCACAGCAGTCGACGGCTACACCTCTCTTGCAGCCTACAAGGAGAGGATGGTCACAGACCAGAAGGGAATCTACTACATCACAGGTTCCGATGAGAACGCACTCAAGAGCTCACCGCTTCTTGCAACCTTCAAGGAGAAGGGAATCGAGGTTCTTCTGATGACAGACGACATCGACGACCTTGTCATCTCATCAGTGGGAAAGTACAAGGACCTCCAGCTCAAGGCCGTGAACAAGAGCGGAACGATGGACGACTTCCTCACAGAGGATGAGAAGAAGAAGGCAAAGGAAGAGGGCACAGCGGTTTCAGAGAAGCTGAAGAAGGCCCTTGGAGAGAGAGTCAAGGAGGTCGTGGTCTCAACAAGACTGAAGGACGTCTCTGCAGTTGTCGTCACAGACGAGAACGACCCATCGGTTCAGATGCAGCAGCTCATGAAGGCCATGGGCCAGGGAGACTATGAGGGCAGTGCACCGATTCTTGAGGTCAACGCAGAGGATGGCTTCGTGAAGAGAATCATGGACAGCAAGGACGACCAGTTCGTAGCCGATGCAGCAAGCGTTCTTCTTGACCAGGCTCTTCTCTCAGAAGGTGTCATGCCGAAGAACCCTGCGGAGTTCACAAGGAAGCTCCATTCACTTCTTGTATAACAGCGGAAACGCAAAAACTTTCTTAGCCACAGTGGTTTCGACCATTGTGGCTTTTTCTTTAATAGTGAGGTGGCTTCCTGTTAGGCCTGGCCTCTGTGTCCAGGTCCTCGATTCTCTTGGCAAGGATCTCGTTCTGCTTCTCGAGCTTTGTCACAAGCATCTGCTGCTCTGCCACAATGTCGTTCAGTTCCCTGACCACATCCTGGAGATAGACCAGATCGGTCTCTATCTTGATGATTCTGTCTTCGTTCTTGTCCATGGCCTGATTCTAATCCCTTTTCGCTCCTTTTTACAATTCGGATTCCAAAGAGGGCTGAACGGCAACAACCTTTTCTCTATATGCAACAAATTATTAAATTTTTGTAAAATAAGCACTTCTGATTTGTTGCAACATGTTGCTAAATTTGTTTATAATGCCCTTGCAAAGTTGCAAAAGAGACAAAAGGCAGAGAGGGGCAAGCCATGAAAGGTGAACGTGTAGCACAGCTGGAGTTGATTCTCAGGAGCCATCCTGAAGGGTTGAGAAAATCCGACATTGCCAGACGTATTGGTGTCCATAGAAGCACTATCGGCAGATACATAGATGAGTTGAAGCAGTACAGCGACATCTACGAGGACAATAATCTGATAAAGATAATGCCGAGCTCCGAGGAGGAGCACCTTTCACTGAGCGTCTACGAGAGCCTTGCCCTCAACATGGGTGCTGAGATGATGCTCAAGAACTCCGAGTTCAGGAATCCGCATCTTGCCTCGGGTCTCAGAAAGATCGCGATGGGGATGAAGAGCTATGCCCCTACCGCAGGTGAAAACCTGATGGCCATTGCAGACCAGATCGAGGCAGAATCCTCGAAGCAGGACTCCCTGCACAACGAGAGCCTTGAGGTTCTGATCGACGCCTGGGTCTCCGGAAGGATGGTCAGAATCATCCATTCCCACACCAACAAGGAAAACGGAGAGGTTGTTGACGAGGAGACGGAACTGGCCCCTTACTTCATCGGCTTCGTTGAAAGCGACAGCGGCAGAAACCCTGTCACCGTAACAGGAAGAATCCGCCACACAACGGAGATCGTCACCCTGGACATCACAAAGATCAAGAGCATAACGATCCTGAACGAGACCTACACCATTCCTGACAACCTGAAGGCCTTCAGGAAGATGGAGAGCCCTGCAGACCCTGAGTATGTCGTCGATACTATCCCGTTGGAGCTGCTTGTGCACGAGAAGAGCGCAATGAAGACCTTCGACACCCTGTCCCATGGAGAGACAGTGTGCGAGAAGCAGCCTGACGGAACAAGTATATACAAGTTCGAGGCAGAGAACTCCATTGAGCTGATTCTCCGCATAATCCAGTGCGGCGATGCCGTCGAGGTTCTCGGACCGGCCAAGTTCAGAGCCAGGTTCACCTCCTATCTGCAGCAGATTCTGAACCTGTACAAGTAAGTACAATCAAATATCAATATTCTCTTTGAATTGTTCTCAGTTGGCATTTTTTCTGTTACATTTGAGTCATGACAGAATTCGTACATCTACATAACCATACAGATTTCTCCCTGCTTGACGGAGCAGCCTCCATCTCGAGGTACGTCGCCAAGGCCAAGGAGTTCGGAATGAAGGCCCTGGCCATCACTGACCATGGAAACATGTTCGGAGTTCTGGATTTCTACGACGCCTGCAAGGCGGCCGGAATCCAGCCCATTCCAGGATGCGAGTTCTACATCAACCCGGAGGGAAGGGCGATAAGGGATGCCGGCAACCACTACTACCACCTGATCCTGCTTGCAATGAACGACAAGGGCTACCACAATTTGATGGAGCTTAACAGCATCGCCTACCTCGAGGGTTTCTACTACAAGCCGCGTATCGACGCACAGGCTCTGATGGAGCACAGCGAGGGCCTGATCTGCACATCAGCATGTCTTGCAGGAGAGATTCCGCAGAAGCTTCTTGCGGGAAACATAGAGGGAGCCTACGAGACTGCCCGCTGGTACAAGAACCTCTTCGGAGACAGATACTACATCGAGATCCAGAACCACTTCATCCCGGAGGAGATCCAGGTGCTGCCGCAGCTGGTGAAGCTTGCCCGCGACATGGACATAAAGCTGGTGGCCACCAACGACATCCACTACATCGACAAGTCAGATGCGAATGCACATGACATCCTGCTGTGCATCGGAACCGGAAAGAAGAAGGCCGACACGGACAGAATGCGCTTCGACACCGAGGAGTTCTACATGAAGAGCCCCGATGAGATGGCCGAGCTGTTCTCCGAGTACCCAGATGCGATCTCCAACACGGTTGAGCTTGCCGAGAGATGCAACTTCGAGATCGAGTTCCCTGGTCCGAAGCTTCCAAGCGTTGATGTCCCTCCTCAGTACAAGGACACAAAGGAGTATCTCACAGCCCTTTCCTGGGATGGTCTCAGAAGAAGATACCCGGGCTACGAGAACGACCCTGAACAGAAGAAGGTCCTTGAGGAGAGGCTGAACTACGAGCTGGGCGTCATCCTGAAGATGGGCTTCGACGGCTACTACCTGATTGTCCGTGACTACATCTACTGGGCAAAGACCCATGGAATCCCGGTAGGAGCAGGAAGAGGCTCCGGAGCCGGATCAATGGTCGCATACTGTGTGGACATCACGAACGTCGACCCCATTGCACACGATCTTCTGTTCGAGAGGTTCCTGA
>DMOO01000215.1:0-4176 GCA_003456855.1 Sphaerochaeta sp. | reverse complement strand
ATCTTCTGTTCGAGAGGTTCCTGAACCCTGAAAGAGTCTCGCTTCCTGATTTTGACATCGACTTCTGCTATGAAGGCAGACAGAGAGTGATAGACTACGTCACAGAGCATTATGGCGTGGACAGAGTCGGACAGATCGCAACCTTCGGAACCCTGAAGGCCAAGGCTGTAGTCAAGGATGTCGCCAGAGTCCTGGACATCCCTTTCGACGAGTCCAACAAGATCACGAAATTCATCCTCGATGTGCTTCCTGACGAGGCAAAGGCCGAGCATGTGACCTCTCTTCTGGAGTGGTCGATCCATGTTTCACCTGAATTGCAGGAAATGAGGGCCCGTGGTGGCGTATATGAGGAACTTTTTGATGTATCTCTTAGGCTAGAGAACCTCTCCAGACATGTTTCAACCCATGCCTGCGGTGTTGTCATAGGCCAGACGGCCCTGAAGAACTACGTCCCACTGTACAAGGATCCTAAATCAGGTGGCATCTCCACCCAGTACACCATGAACAACCTGGAGAGATGCGGACTGGTCAAGATGGACTTCCTTGGGCTGAAGACCCTTACGCTGATCAGAAACACAGAAAGGCTCATAAGGAAGAAGGACCCGACCTTCGATGTCGAGAAGATCAAGGACGGGGACAAGGAGACCTTCGAGATGCTGTCAAAGGGGGACAGCATGATGGTGTTCCAGCTTGAAAGCCCTGGCATGCAGAAGAACCTCAGACTCCTGGAACCAACAAGGTTCGACGAGCTTGACGCCATGGTCTCTCTGTACAGACCTGGTCCTATGGAGTATATCCCGAGATACATCGACTCGAAGCAGGGCAGAATCCCCATCCAGTATCCTGATCCATCGCTTGAGAACCTCCTGAAGTCCACCTATGGTGTCATAGTCTACCAGGAGCAGGTCATGCGTGTTGCCCAGATAATAGCGGGCTTCACCCTTGGAGAAGCAGACACGCTCAGAAAGATCATGGGAAAGAAGAAGGTCAAGCTCATGCCTGCCCAGAGGGAGAAATTCATCAAGGGCGCAATGGAGAAGGGCCACACGGAGCAGCACGCAGCCGAGATCTTCCACATGCTCGAGCCGTTTGCGAAGTACGGATTCAACAAGAGCCACAGTGTGTGCTACACGGTTCTTGCCTACAGGACAGCCTATCTCAAGTGCCACTACAAGCCTGAGTTCCTGGCCGCCAACCTGACCAACGAGATCGGATCTGGTGACAAGTACAAGGAATACCTCGAGTACGTGAAGAACCAGGGTGTGCAGATCCTCCCTCCGAACATCAACGACTCCGAAATGTACTTCAACGTAATCGGTGACAAGCTGATCTACGGACTTGCCGGAATCAAGGGTGTGGGTGCGCCTACAGTGCAGAGCATCCTTGACGAGAGGAACGCCAACGGTCCGTACAAGGACTTCATGGACTTCATCAGAAGAAGCGACGCCAAGGTCCTGAACTCGGGCGTTCTGGAAGGTCTAATAAACAGCGGAACCTTCGACTGCTTCGGTTTCAACAGACCGACGCTGATCGAGAACTACGAGATGGCCATCAAGTCCACAAAGGAGGACAAGGACGCCCAGAGCATGGGGCAGAACCTCCTGTTCGGAATGGACGATGACACAGCCACACACTTCGAGATGAAGGTCAAACCGGACTATGACTTCCTGGAGAAGCTCGAGATCGAGAAGAACTATCTTGGGTTCTACGTCTCCGGCCATCCTCTGGACACCTACAAGACCGTCTGGGAGAACTGCGTCAAGCTGGATCTCTCAAAGCCGGAGAGGATCACAGAGGGTCCGAAGTACGATTTCATCGGAATGGTCACGGAGCTCAAGGAGATCCAGACCAAGTCCGGAGGAAAGATGGGAAGGCTGACCCTTGAGGACTACAACGGGCATCTTGATGTCACGATCTTCCCTAAGCAGTGGGCAATGTGCTCCTTGGGAATCTCTGTGGGCAAGATCATCGGTGTGCACGGCAGCTTCAAGACCTACAACGAGAGGCAGGGCTTCACAGCCGATGTCGTGTATGGAGACCCACATCAGATGAAGCCGGAGAGGGCAAGACGCGTGACCGTCGAGATCGACCAGAGCATCTACGCTGGACGTGACTCCCTCAGGGAGATGCGCTCCGTCATCAGGAAGCACAGAGGTGCCGCAGAGGTCGCATTCGTCGTCTACCCGGGCACGAACGATGAAGGCAAGCTTGAGGGTCGCAGCAGAAAGGTCGTCGCCGGCGAGAGGTTCGGTGTCGACGGAAGCAGAGAGCTCATGGCTGAGCTCCGTGAATGCCAGAGTGTCTACGACGTCTACTCTGAATGATTGATATGTGAGGTTGCATGGAGTTTGTACAAGGAATCTGTGGCTTTCTAGCAAGCCTTCTAGGACTATACTCAGCAGTTATATTCGTCAGGATCATAATCTCGTGGATTCTGCTCTTCAGCCGTCAGAACGGATGGAGATCCGGCAACGGAGGCTATGGCTACAACCAGGAGAACTACAACCAGCCCACAGGTCTGGCAAAGGTTGACCAGGTTCTGGGAAAGATCTGCGACCCGTTCCTGAACATGTTCCGCGGTGTCAAGTCGCTGAGAAGGTCGCGCATTGATTTCACACCTCTTCTGGCCCTGGTTGTGCTCAGCATAGTCAGAAGCCTTCTGAGCATGTTCGCACAGTACGGAAAGATCTCCATCTGGACCGTCATTGCAGTGATAATCAGTGGCCTGTGGAACTCATTCTTCTCTCTTTTGCTGTTCATTCTGATAGTTTTGCTCATTGTTAGACTGATCGTCACAAACAAGACCACAACAAACGCATACAATGTGATCAATGCCCTGGACCCCATCCTGGACAGCCCTGTGGGCTTTGTCTACAAGCTCTTCTACAAGGGCAAGAGGGTGGATGACAAGAAGGTCGTGATCACATCCCTGATATTCTACGCCGTGCTGTTCTTCCTTCTAAGATGGGGAGTGTCGGCACTGGTGAACTTCCTTGCAAGCATGTAGGTGAAAGATGTTCATTGGAGCTCTGAAAGGTGACATCAAAGGTCTCACAGGAATAGGGAAGAAGACGCGTGAGGAGTATGAGAAACTTGGCGTCAGAACCATTTGTGACCTTATCTCGATGACGCCAAGGGGCTACGAGGACAGAAGCCACCGCATATGCATAGGGCACCAGAACGATGACGAGGGGACCTGGACTAACACCTTTGTCCGCGCAGAGAGTGTGAACCTCTTCGGAGCCGGACGCAAGAACGTCAAGATCATCGTCAGGGACACGGAGAACAACCAGAAGGCCTTCCTTATGGGCTTCAACCGCACGTTTCTGGCAAAAACCGTATTCCCAGGCTGTTATTACCATCTCTATGCCAACATCACACCATACGGAACTGGCCTCACAGCTTCTCAGTTCGAGCTCAAGCCAGTAAGGGAAGAGGACCTGATGGTCGTGGGCGACATGCTTCTGGACCAGGGCATCCTTCCGGTCTACGGCCTTAGCGGAACACTTACTCAGAAGACCCTTAGACGAGACGTCAAGGCTGCCCTTGCCGTTGCAGGTCACATAGATGATGAGATCCCTCAGGTAATAATGGACAAATATCGTCTGATGCCTCTGGACAAGGCCTTCAGGGAGATCCACTTTCCGACTTCCGAGAAGAATCTGAAGGATGCCAGAAGGTCCCTTGCCTTCAGAGAGGTCTTCTATCTGCAGCTTCAGGCCAAGCGCAGACCACCTGTAGAGCGTAAGAGGCAGGCGATAGACAGCAAGATATATACGGCAGAGACGAACTTCATAAAGAGCCTTCCGTTCGAGCTCACGGCAGACCAGGTCAAGGTTCTGGACGAGATCAGAAAGGACATGAGCGGCCCTGAAAGCATGAACCGCCTGCTTCAAGGTGATGTAGGCTCCGGAAAAACCCTCGTGGCCTGGGTTTCGGCTCTCCATGCCATCTGCACAGGAGCCCAGGTGGCCTTCATGGCACCGACAGAGCTTCTTGCACGCCAGCATGCACAGGTTGCGGACTCTCTTTTCAGGGAATCCGGGGTTCGTGTGGCCTTCCTGAACGGCGAGGTCCACGGAAAACCAAGGCAGGCGCTTCTTGAGCAGCTCAAAGCCGGAAACATAGACCTGTTGATAGGGACACATGCACTTTTTTCAAAGGATGTCGAGTACA
>DMOO01000132.1 GCA_003456855.1 Sphaerochaeta sp. | reverse complement strand
AGAAACATCTTCCGCATGCGGAGATCGTGTACGACCGCTACCACATGCAGGCCCAGTTCGGAAAGGATGTCCTGGGTGCCGTGAGGCTTCAGGAAGCCAGGGCACACAGGCAGCAGTCCAAGGAACTGCTTGAGAGCTCAAGGCATGAGGAAAGCGCTGAGGAACGGAGACATCTCCAGGCCGAGGCAAGGAAGGAGATCCATCTGTACTCCACGCTCAAGAGCTCCAGATGGACATTGCTCTCAAACGCGGACAACCTCTCTCCGGAGAAGGCGGAGGGCCTGAAGGCAATCCTGGACAGCCACAGTGACCTTGCCCTGTGCTACGCAATGAAAGAGGAGATGTGCACTCTCTTCGGGCTCAGGGACCCCGATGAGGCAAGAAGGAGATGGACGCAGTGGTTCGAGGGGGCCAAGGCAAGCGGCATCCCCGCACTTGTGAGGTTCGCAGAGCTCAAGGAGAAACGTCTTGACGGTCTGGTCGCACACGCCAGGCACAACATCAGCACCGGCAGACTTGAAGGGTTCAACAACAAGATCAAAGTAGCCAAGAGAATCGGCTACGGCTACAGGAATGAGGGCTATTTCTTCACCCTCGTCAGGTACATGTCAATCCCTGCTGTCAGAACTCAATCCCCGAAGAAAACGTGAAGAGCCAAATAATTCCAATTCCAGTAACTATCTCTTTGTGTCCTTGAAAACCCATGGTATAATCTGCGCAGAGAATATCATAAGAGGGGGTGGCTATGAAAAAAGCTGTCGTCATATTTATTATTGCATTGGTTGCGGTCGCATCTGCATTCGCATTCGAGTTCAAGTCGATAGGTCTGGAGACAGGTGTGGACTTCATCAATGACATAGGGTTGTATGCAGTCTCTGGCGACATGGAGATCATAGACAATCTTGATGTATACGGCAGACTTGGAGCCATGGGAGGATTGTTCGACCTCTCTGTCGGAGCCATATACAAGGTCTACGAGTTTGAAGTCCAGAACACCAAGATAGACGTCAAGCCTGGTGCACAGATGAGTTTCTGCTTTGGGGATGCTTTCTTCTTCTCTCTTTTGGGCATCTGTGAGTTCTCTTTCAACACAGGACATTTCGAGGCATTTGCCAGACCCGGCATCGGTTTCGGAGTCTCTACACACAAGTCCAGCTACAGCAGCGAAAGGTACACCAATACTTTATTCTGGTTTGGAGTCGATACCGGTGTGAGGTACATTTTCTAAAGAGCTTATCATCAAACGATACAGGCAGAGGGAGACCTCTGCCTTTTTTGTCATTTGAGATGACAAAGTGTTAATAATTCAAAAATCCTTCCCCGATGAATGTCCATAATCATGCTTGTGAATATTGACGGTAAATGAAGAATCAAGGAGAATAGCCTTGGAGTAATACATGAGCCTTGTATCGTCAATTACACTTATTATAACCGTCATCATCGTATACTACCTGTTGATCAATCTCTTCTCGATCCTTTTCAGGATCACGGGACTGCCTAAGGAGAAGGCCGGTTTCCAGGCTGTATCCCTTCTGACAAATGCAGGCTATACAACCGGTGAGTCGGAGATTGTAGTCAGCGAGAAGACAAGAAGGCGCATAGCAATGGCCGCCATGCTTACTGGTTACTTCTTCTCAGTGGTCATTGTATCCCTGTTCATCAACCTGTTCCTCAGCATCAACTTCTCAAAGTACGAGGAGCAGCTGATATCCCTGTTCGTAGGCTTCGGCAGCCTGGTTCTGTTCTTCCTCTTCCTTCGCATCCCAGCCATCGAGAAGGGAATCAACAACTTCCTGGATTCCTTGACAGTCAAGGTATTCAAGAAGGCAGCAAAGGAGAACTACATCTCTGTTCTGGACACCTACGGAGAGGATGCAGTTGTGAACATCTTCCTTTACAAGGTCCCTGAGTTCCTTGAGGGAAAGTGCATTGTCGATGCCGATCTGAGAAAGAAATACGACGTCAACATCCTGATGTACACAAGAAACGGACAGAACCACTACGTAAAGGCTGATACAATCTTCACAAACAAGGATGTCCTGATCGCATTCGGACCTCTTGCCTCAATCAAGGATGCATTCCTTCTCAAGGAGCATGGCGACAAGCAGGAAAGCAAGGTCAAAAGCAAGCCTGCCGAGAGCAATTCAATCACTGTCATGTCAAACTTCGGCTATCAGGTGCTTGCTGACATAAACGTGAATGTTGTGCCACCGATTCTTGCAGACAAGAGCCTGATGGAGAGCAGAATCAAGGATTATTTCTCAATCAACATCATGATGGTATCCAGGGATGAGAAACCGATAAACCTCACAAAGGACACCGTGATTGAGAAGGGTGACAGAGTGATCGCCTTCGGTCCTTATGAAAACGTGCGTACTGTTTTCGGCGACGCCCAGGATTCAGAAGCATAAAACATGGAAAGACAGATTGATTTCACAAGAGGAAGGATAATTCCACCTTTGCTCAGATTCGTGGTCCCGGTCTTCCTCGCCCTTTTTCTCCAGTCGATGTACGGTGCAGTGGACTTGATGATTGTGGGAAAGTTCGCCTATGCCACTGATGTCTCTGCGGTTGCAACCGGGTCTCAGATTACAATGACCCTTACCAACCTCATCAGCTCCCTTGCGATGGGAATGACCATTCTGATCGGCGAGAAGATAGGGATGGGACAGCCTGAAGAGGGTGGACGCATCGTTGGAAGCGGAATCCTCCTGTTCTCTGCCATAGGACTCTTCATGACTGCAGCCACTGCAACGCTGGCTCCACAGCTTGCCGCAGTGATGCAGGCACCGAAGGAGGCCTTTGAGCTTACTACAAGCTATATCCGCATCTGCGGAATGGGCATGATCGTCATAATCTCCTACAACCTAATAGGAAGCATCTGCAGGGGACTTGGAGACTCTAGGACCCCTCTTGTGACTGTAATGATAGCCTGTATCTGCAACATAGTCGGAGATCTTCTGCTGGTTGCAGTGTTCAGGATGGGTACACGGGGTGCTGCAATCGCCACTGTCTTTGCACAGTTCGTCAGTGTTGTTATCTCGCTTCTCATGATCAGGAGAAAACCTCTGCCTTTCACCTTGGACAAGGATGCCTTCTCCTGGAATGGAAAGATAGTATCAAGGATTCTGAAGGTGGGAACGCCTATAGCCTTGCAGGATCTGCTGGTGGGCATCTCCTTCCTGGTTCTGCTGGCCATTGTAAACTCTCTTGGCCTTATCTGTTCTGCAGGTGTTGGTGTCGCCGAGAAGGTCTGCGCCTTCATCATGCTGGTTCCTGCAGCCTTCATGCAGTCCATGTCAGCCTTTGTGGCCCAGAACCGTGGTGCAGGGAAGACAGACAGGGCGGTGAGGGGACTTTGGTATGCCGTTGCCATATCATCGACCTTTGGGGTTCTGATGTTCTATGTGACGTTCTTCCATGGTGACATGCTGGCCTCGATCTTCGCCAACGATGCAGAGGTTGTCTCTGCTGCGGCCCAGTACCTCAAGGCCTATGGAATCGACTGCCTGCTGACATGCTTCCTTTTCTGCTTCATCGGCTTCTTCAATGGCATGGAGAGAACCAGATTCGTCATGATCCAAGGTATTGCCGGAGCCTTCCTTGTTAGAATCCCTGTGGCCTTTCTGATGAGCAGACAGGTTCCCGTCTCTCTGTTCCATGTCGGTCTGGCAACCCCATGTTCAACAGTGTTGCAGATCATCATGTGTTTCATCTACTTCGCTGCTCTTCACAGACGGAAAGCCCTGGTGGACTGAAAAATGCACCACCGCAGAAGCAGTGGTGCATTTACGAATTTTTAATCACTTTTCATGTTTGTTAACGCGAATGTCATGTATTTTTGTCACACTGAATTGTTCCGTGTTTCTGATCTGCTTTCAGGTGATCAGACATGCTGAGACTGCATGACTGCGAAAGTAAAAATTTACCGGGCCATCGCTTTTCCTTTGACATTGACGAAAAATAGTATCAGAATTTAAACGAAAGGCATGTAATATTTTTTAAAGGTTCTACTAAAGGACGTGACATGAAAATACAAGCACTGCGCGAAAGACAGTTTGTACCTTTCTTCCAGCCACAATTCAACTACATCACAGGAGCCATCACGGGCATTGAGGCCCTTGCAAGATGGATCAAATCGGACGGGACGATCGGAGCACCGAAAGAGTTCATCTCCTTTTTCGAGGAGAACGGGATGATATATGAGTTGGACAGGCTCATATGGGAGAAGACCTGCATCCAGCTCTCTGAGTGGAAGGCAAAGGGTTACGCAGTTCCTTCAATATCAGTGAACGTGTCAAGGCGCGATCTTTACCACGAGGATCTTGCAGACCATCTCTGCGCTCTTCTGGCGAAATATGGTCTTGAGGTGAAAGACCTGCACTTGGAGGTCACGGAATCTGCGTACACTGAGGATACCCAGCAGTTTCTCACGGCCCTAAGTGACATCAAATCCCGTGGATTCGTGATCGAGATGGATGATTTCGGCAAGGGCTATTCATCACTTTGCGCTCTCAAGGACATGCCCATTGACGTTCTCAAGCTGGATGGGGACTTCCTTACAATAGAGGACACTTCAAGCCGCTGCGGCAAGATAATCACATCTGTTGTCAACATGGCCCATTCAATAGACATGCCCGTAATTGCAGAGGGCGTGGAGACAAAGGAGGAGGCTGACTTCCTTAAGACCATTGGATGCATGTTCATGCAGGGCTATCTGTTCTCCAGGCCTCTTCCTGGCGACGAGCTTGAGGAGATCTTCCTTTCAAACGGTGGCAGAGGCTTTGAGATGAAAGCTTTCAAGGGCAATCAGCGCTGTGACGGAATGGACTTCTTTGACCTTGACTCCCAGAACACCTTGATCTTCAACAGCTACGTTGGCGGTGCTGCAATCATAACAAGAAACCAGAACGGCAAGGTGAGTGCCGACAGGATGAACGACATGTTCCTCAAGCTTGTGGGCCTGAGCCGTGAGGAGTATGCCAAGAGGCGACAGGACCTGCTTGCAGGATTCGATGCAGCCTCTGCCAAGGCTTTCTCCGATGCTCTGGACGATGCCATAGCCACAGGTGACGAGACAAGCTGCACCACCCATTCCCCTGACATCGACGGAAAGGGCAGGGATTTCTGGAGCCACAACAGACTCAGGTTGATTGCCCAGAAGGTGGGACTCGATGTCTTCTATCTGAGCATTGAGGACATAACCGAGAGTGTCAGGCTCACCAGAAGGAATCAAAAGCTCTTGAAAGAGATTGAGGAGCGTGAGGACATATTCATGAACGCTGCAGAGCAGGTGGACATGTTCTTCTGGAAGTATGACATCAAGAGCAAGGACATGTATCCCTGCTCAAGATGCCAGAAGAACCTGGATCTGCCTAAGCTTGTCAGAAACTATCCGTATCCTGCCATTGAGATGTGCATCTTCCCCGAAGGGGACAAGTATATGGAGATAATGGAGCGCGTGAATAGGGGCGAGGACATAGACGAGATCATGCCGCTAACCAAGGAGCGTGTCCCGTACCGTGTACGCTACACCGTCAAGCGCGATGCAGATGGAAACCCAAGCGTTGCCTATGCAACAGCTTTGCCTGCTGTGGAAACTGAGGGTGGACCAATGTGATAGGATACGAAGGTCTTGACCGTATGGATCTTGGCCTTCCAGGTGCGTTCAGCAGCATCGGTTTATTGGGAAAGGAACCTGTTTCCCCAAAGACGGTGAAGGAATTCCTGCCATGGAAGGATGAGAATTCCTTCATCTGTCAAGCGGGGCATGGTTTCTCTACATACCAAGATTCTGAATCTGAAGGCCCTTTCTTCACCGATTTTCCTTAAGCCCATAAGATTACGGGACGCGGCATTGCGTGTTGATTTGACTTCTATTGCAATATCGTCTCCGATTACGAAATCCACTTCCGTTCCGTTTTCGGTTCGCCAGTAGCAGAGGGTCTCCTTTCTTCTGTTGTAATCATGCCATGCTTTTAATTCCAAGGCGATGAAGTTCTCGAATAGTCTTCCGTAATCGCTTTGGGTATCTGACGGCACAGCTATTTCAGATAGTCTTCTGGTTACACCTACATCAAAGAGATAGAACTTTGTTATGCTGACACTCTTTCTCTTCACCGATTTTTTCCATGGAGGTAGCTGGAAACCCAGAAGAGTGTCTTCAAGTACCTGATACCAGTTGGCTATAGACTGCCTGGACATCCCGATGTCATTGGCCAGATTCGAGTAATTCAGCTGTTCTCCGCTCTGTAATGCGGCTATCTGCAGGAAACTTCCGAATCCGGGAAGGTTTCTTGTCACTCCTTCAGCTGCGATTTCGTCTTGTAGATATGTGGAGATATAGTCGTCGAGGAAGGCATCTGGATCATCATCGTCCCATGCTGGGGGAAGCATTCCTCTGAGGAATATTTCCTCAAGGCTCTTTTCCCCGATGGTTTTCAGTTCTTCATAGATGAAAGGAAAAAGAGTTGTTTTTGAAGCTCTTCCTCCCAGGAGGTTGACCCCTTCCTTTTTGAGTTTCCGTGCACTTGATCCTGTGATGAGGAATCTTATCTTTTTCTCCTCGATTATTTCGTGTACTACATCCAGAAGTGCAGGAACTTTTTGGATTTCGTCAATGACAACTATATCGGATTCCGGATTGATGTCGAGCGCTGCTATCTGGTCGTACAGGAGCTGAGGATCGGCTTCCAACTGTCTTCTGGTTCTTGAGTTCAGAAGATCCCACTTGGCTTTGACTGATTGGCAAAGCTCATTTTTGATGTATGAAGTCTTTCCGGTCTGTCTGGGGCCGAGAAGGAGCACTGATTTCTGGTTGAGTCTTTCTTCGATGTTCAGCTTCCGATGTATGTATTCCATGGTGCATTCCACAGGTAGGATAGCATTTTACCCAAGAAAACGCAAATTGAATTTGCGATTTTTGCCAATAAACGCAAATTGATAATCCGGTGTCAGTCACAGGTCAAAAACTGGATTCTTGAATTATCCTGATCATGCAGCTATTCAGTAAGAGACCTGATTCTCTCATCCAGAATGTCCTGGTCTCGGCCGAATGACATGTCCCACTCATCCCGCAGCAGAGCCTTCTGCTGCTTGAGTGCCTCGATAGCACGCTGCTTGTTCCCAAGGCGCAGATGGCACTGTGCAATGGACTCCAGGAAGTCCGTGTAGCGTGGTGGTTCCATGGCGTCGAACGCCATCTTCCAGTATACGATAGCCTTCTCGTAGCTCTCGTTGTGGGAGAAGGAGTTCGCCACGTTGAAGAGGATTCTCCAGTCCTTGGAGTACTTCTCTGCAAGCTTCTCGTATCTCTCCCTTACCGATTCGAAGCCTGAGACGTTCTCGTCTATCCAGATCTCATAGGCCTCGTTCAGGTTGTCCAGGTTGTTGACCTTTGATTCTGCAAGGACCTTTCTGGCCTCGATGATTCTGCCGTCATCCACCAGATTGTCTATAAGATAGAAATAGGCCTTGGTGTTCTCCGGTCTCTCCCTGAGAAGCCTCTTCAGGTAGTCGATCAGCTCATGGTGGTTTGCCACGTTCCAGTCATAGCGAAATCCTCCCCAGCAGTTGTTGATGGTGTTCAGGTCGAACTTGGAGTTCGGCTCCAGATTCAGGGCCGCCTTCCCGTAGTGCACCGCCTTGTGGTTCAACATCATTGCCTGGATGCAGTACAGATCTGCAAGGGTGGAGTTCGCCTCGTGGTCCTCCGGATTCCTCTCAATCTCCCTCAGGAGGAAGGATTCCGCATTTGTGAATTCCTGGTTCGTTATGTTTCTCTTTCGTTCAATCATGTTGGAGATCTTCTCGTATTCCTTGTCCTTGGAGTACTCGAAGAGGTCATCTATCTGGACACCGAAGATCGATGCCATGGAGGGCAGTATGCTGATGTCCGGGTAGGATGTCTCGTTCTCCCACTTGCTCACGGCCTGTGC
>DMOO01000100.1 GCA_003456855.1 Sphaerochaeta sp. | reverse complement strand
TGGATTTTCAGTCCATTGCTCTACCTACTGAGCTAAAACGGCGTGCAAAAGTATGTATAACCCAAAGCTGAATTACTGTCAAGTAGCGAGAAACAAATTTTCATGCAAGGTTTTTCTTATGGTGAACACTGCGATTTTGTATTACAATCATTGGCATGGAAAACTATCAGAGGGCTTTGAACTACGAGACTGTGGTCCGCACACTCCAGAAGGCGGACACCTATTGCTGGGACCTCTTTCTTCAGATCGCCAACGAATGCGATGTTAAGGAGGAGCTTCCATTCAATCTCAAGACCTACGCCGAGATCATCGGTGTGGAGAGCATTGCCCTGAACGAGGTCTATTCGAAGTGCCGCGCAGCCTTCGAGCGCATGGATCCCAATGCGATGATAATAGACTCGACAAGCCCCTTCTGGCCCGAGGATGTGAAGGGAATCCCTTTCCTCTATCTTAAAGGAGACGCCGCTTTGCTCAGGACTATGGGCATAAGTGTGGTGGGTACAAGAAGTCCTTCAAACCGAGGTATAAGCCTAGCCAGAGAGGTTGTGGATTCTCTTGGAGAGAGCGGTTTCACAATCATTAGCGGACTGGCGAAGGGAATCGATGGAGTGGCCCATATCGAGGCATTGGTCAAAGAATACAAGACAATTGGTGTGATCGGGACCTCCATTTGCGATGTCTATCCACCTGCACATGAAAAGCTTCAGAAACTGGTCGCCGAGAACGGATTGCTGGTTTCCCAGTTCGCTCCGAGTCGGAATGTGGAGCGCTATTTCTTCATGCAGCGCAACCTCCTGATGAGCCAGATAGCCCATGGCAGCTTTGTCATCGAGGACCGTGACGGAGGCGGTGGGGTGAAGCAGGCCCAATACTCCGAGAAGGCCGGAAAGCCTGTGTTCATCCTCAGGGAGACCTATGACAACCGAACCTATCTCTGGCCGAGGAAGTTCAAGGACCCTGTGATCGTGAACCTCACCCACAACAGCGGAAGCCTTGCCAAGAAGTCCCTGAACGTGGCCAAGCCGTCCGGTCCGAAGAAGGCCATAAAGAAGAAGCCCGCAGAGCCGAACCCGCAGCTTGAGCTGTTCTAGGTGAGGGCAAGCTGAGCAGGCTGAGCAAGCTTAGCAAGCAAAGTAGGGAAAGCAAGCTGAGCAAAGCAGTGTAAAAGCGTTTGGACCGTCTCCCCTGCGCGCACATTATATTGACGCTTTAGTCTCAGATGATTAATATCTGAGGCATTATGAAATCACTTACAGCAAACGAGCTTAGAAAGAAATTCATCGACTTTTTCGTCTCAAAGGGCCACACACAGATCAGTGGCGCTTCCGTCATACCTGAGAATGACCCGACCGTCCTGTTCACGACAGCCGGCATGCATCCACTCGTACCATACATCCTGGGACAGCCACATCCGGCAGGGACAAGGCTGACAGACTACCAGAAGTGCATCAGAACCGGAGACATCGACAGTGTCGGCGATCCGCACCATCTCACATGCTTCGAGATGCTGGGCAACTGGTCACTCGGTGACTACTTCAAGAAGGAGATGATCCCTTGGAGCTACGAGTTCCTGACACAGGAGCTTGAAATCGACCCGGAGAAGCTGTCCGTCACAGTGTTCGAGGGTGAAGAGGGCATCCCACGTGACGAGGAGAGCGCAGAGATCTGGCACAAGTGCGGACTTCCATATGAGCGCATCTACTTCATGCCGAGAGAGGACAACTGGTGGGGACCGGCCGGAGAGACCGGACCTTGCGGACCTGACACAGAGATGTTCATCGACACAGGAAGACCGAAGTGCGGACCGAACTGCAAGCCTGGCTGCGGATGTGGAAAGTACTTCGAGATCTGGAACGATGTCCTGATGGGCTACAAGAAGACCAAGGAAGGCAAGTTCGTCGAGATGGACAGAAAGTGCATCGACACCGGTATGGGAATCGAGAGAACCATCGCGATCCTCCAGGGCAAGAAGTCCGTCTACGAGACGGAGGTCATGCAGCCGATCCTCAAGAAGATCGGAGAGCTAGCCGGAGCCAACTACGGTGACGACGAGAAGAGCGACACATCGATGAGGATCATCGCTGACCATATCAGAACCAGCACCTTCATCCTGGGCGACCAGAGAGGTGTCACACCTTCCAACGTCGGACAGGGCTACATCCTGAGAAGGCTGATCAGAAGAGCCGTCAGAAACGGAAAGCACCTCGGAATCGAGGGCGCATTCCTTGCAAAGGTCGCTGAGGTCGTAGTCGAGATGTACAAGGAGGCCTATCCTGAGATCCTGGAGAACAAGGACCGCGTGTACACCGAGCTGACAGCAGAGGAGAACAAGTTCTCGGAGACTCTGGAGAAGGGTGAGAAGCAGTTCGACAAGATGACCTACTTCCTCGAGAAGCAGGGCGTCAAGGAGATCGCAGGCGGCTCGGCATTCAAGCTCTACGACACATACGGCTTCCCGATCGAACTCACAAAGGAGCTTGCAGCGGAGAAGGGCTTCACAGTTGACATCAAGGGCTTCGAGGAGGCTTTCGCAAAGCACCAGGAGCTTTCCAGAACAGCAGAGGCCGGACAGTTCAAGAGCGGACTTGGAGACCACAGCGAGCAGACCACAGCTCTGCACACTGCAACCCACATGCTGCAGGCAGCACTGAGACAGGTTCTCGGTGATGAGGTCGGACAGAAGGGTTCCAACATCACTCCTGAGAGACTTAGATTCGACTTCACATACCATGCGAAGATGACCCCTGAGCAGATCAAGCAGGTCGAGGACATCGTCAATGCACAGATCCAGAAGGACCTCAAGGTCTGCGTCCAGACAATGACTCCTGAAGAGGCTGTGAAGAGCGGTGCAATCGCATTCTTCTCAAGCAAGTACGGCGAGCAGGTCACAGTCTACTCCATCGGAGACTTCTCAAAGGAGGTCTGTGCCGGACCACACGTCACACACACCGGCGACATGGGCCACTTCCATATCCTGAAGGAGGAGAGCTCCTCTGCAGGTGTCAGGAGAATCAAGGCCGTTCTTGAGAAGTAAGAGAGCGAAAACAAGGCCAAAGAGGCGCTGCGGGCAACTGCGGCGCCTTAATTTTTAAACAAATCTTCAAAGTATACATTAAAAAATTATACTTGTGGTATTATAGACGCTAAGGTGAGTAAGTTCTGGAAAGTTGTCCTATCCGTGTGCCTCTTCATTTACCCTGTCTTCATCTTCCTGACCCTGGTGGTCTTCGAGAAGGACATGAGGGTCGTAAGCCTTGGCATGATGATAATCGGTGTGCTTGCGTTGATACTGAACTTCAAGGGCGGGAACAAGGTCACGCCGCTTATAATGTGCGGCTGTGCCCTGGTCTTCATAATCACCAAGAGCGACATAGTCATCAAGTTCTATCCCTGTTGGATAACTGCTGTGTTCGGCTGGATGTTCCTGTCGTCCCTGATCCACAAGGATCCTATAATACTGAAGTTCGCCAAGCTCTGGGACACAAGCATCCCGGTCCATCCCGGCTACGACCAGATCAGCAGGTACTGCATAACATGGAACTGGATCTGGGTCGCGTTCTTCACCTTCCAGCTGGTTATCAACTTCTACCTTGCGATGTGGGGAAGCTCCAGGGCCTGGGCCATCTACAACGGCCTGGTCTCATATCTGCTCCAGGGCCTGATGTTCGTCCTGCAGTTCAGCGTGAACTTCTTCTTCAACCGCAACCTGGACAGGAAGTACAACTTTGACCGCAAGAAGGCGCGTGAGGAGCTCAAGGCCCAGAAGGAGGCAAGTAAATGAAGAGATTCGCGATGACAACCATTTTCATACTCATGGCTTTCTGCCTCTTCGCCGTTGATGCCGACCTTATAACAAAGGAGATGGATTGGAACTCTCCAGAGGCCCTTCTGATAGAGGGCTCCTTCTCCGACCAGAGCGCGGTGGGTTCCTTCAAGCAGATAAAGAGCCTTGCAACTTCGACCAGGAAGTTCACGTCAACCGGCACCATGCAGATTATGCCAGGCACCGGTATCGTCTGGTATACGGAGAAGCCGTACGCCTCCGTCCTGGTGGTTGGGAAGAACAGCCTTAGCCAGAGCGTAAGAGGTGGGGACTTCACCCATCTTGAGATCGCCAACAACCAGATCTACGTATCGATAGCCCAGTGCATGGACGCCATGTTCTCCGGTGACTTCACCACGCTCCAGAGCATGTTCAAGGCCTATTTCCTTATTGAGGACGGGGAGTGGAGCCTTAAGCTGATTCCACAGGACAAGACTGTTTCTTCGTTCATGGACTATATAGTGATGAGCGGCAAATCATGTCTTGAATCATTGTTGATATTTGAGAAAAGCGGGGACTCTGTCCTTTATGAGATATCGGATTTGACATATAGGGGGTTGACCGAGGATGAGCTTGCAGTCTACTCGCACTAGGATCCCCTTCATTGTCTACCATGCTCTGGCAATAGGGCTGTGCATACTGGTATGCCTTATCAGCCCGCCGAGCTTCGAGACGAACTTCATGGACATAATCCCGTCCTTCCATGTGGACGAGACCATGGTCCAGGCAGAGGGTGTGTTCACTGCAAACCAGGACAAGTCGGTGACCTTCTATGTGGGCTCCGGCAGCTTCGAGCAGGCAAGGGCCACCACAGATGAACTTATAGAGAGCCTGAAAAGCGCCGGCCTGTTCGACGAGATATCCCTGGGCTCCGACAGCTATGACATCACCAGCATGCAGGGCTTCATCTCGGAGAACGCCCATCTGCTTCTGAGCCGGGAGACAGCGGACAGGATCATCAGCGATCCATCGGCCTTTGTGGACGAGAGCCTAGCGACGATCTTCGGAGCCTTCACCGTGTCATCGCTGTCAGCCCTGGACCAGGATCCGTTCCTGCTGTCCGAGCCTGTGATGATGGACTACATAGGTAAGGCGTCCTCACTAACATCATTCTCACCGAGCAATGGCTACATGGTATCCGAGAACGACGACGGGGTATGGATCATGTTCACGGGCATCCTCTGCAACAAGGCTGCATCGGTTGCCAACTCAAAGGGGATAAAGACCTTCTTCAAGGTCTGTGACCAGGTTCAGGAGAAGCACCCGGAAAGCCAGATAGTCTACAGCGGAATAGCACTCCACAGCTGCGAGAGCGCCGCCAACTCCCAAAGGGAGATAACCTTCATAACGGTCTTCTCGATTGCCGCGATACTTGTTCTGTTCATGATACTCTGCAGGAACCTCAGCATACTGAAGCTCTTTCTTCTGAGTCTGGTGCTGTCCCTTACATCTGCGGTCGCGGTTCTTCTGATCTTCTTCAGAAGCCTCCATGTCATGACTCTGATATTCGGGACCACACTGATCGGAACCTGCATCGACTACAGCATCCACTACTATGTGCGCTATGCAAACAGAGCGGAGGGCGAGGACGGCTATGCTGTGAGGTCCAAGCTCCTGAAGAGCCTCTCGATAGGCTTCGGCTCCACGATACTCTGCTACCTTCTGCTTCTGTTCTCACCGTATCCGATTCTCAGGCAGATAGCCGTCTTCTCGGCAGCGGGACTTCTCAGCTCCTACCTGACGACGCTCTTCCTGCACCCGACGATGATCAGGCCTAAGATGGTCAACGTAAAAGCCTACCTTGCAAAGCCGGACCACGGCTTCAGTATGCCAAACAGCCTGATCTGCATAATTGCAGCAGCATCAACGGTTCTTCTTGCCTTCAGCATCCCGCGCCTTGAGATAAAGAACAACATAGCCGATCTCTACACTCCGTCAGACAGACTGCTTCAGTGCGAGATCAAGGCCTCCGAGGTCCTTGGCTACGAGAGCGCAACCTACGCAATAGTGGCAGAGCCCACAGCGGAGCAGGCCCTGGAGACGACTTCAAGGCTCTGCAGCGAGCTTGACACCATGATCGAGGAGGGCAAGCTCGAGGGCTATGTCTCGTCAAGTCTGTTCGTCCCTTCGAAGGCACAGCAGGAGAGGAGCCTCGAGGCTGCAAGAAGTCTGCTTCCATACCTTGACGAGATGTGTGACATCCTCGGCATAGAAGAGGCCGCGAAGGAAGGCTATAAGGCAAAGCTCGAGGAGGGCAGGACAATCTCCACTGACGACCTTCCGCAGAGCATAAGGCAGATGATAGCCAACGTCTCCATAGGAGAGGTCAACGGCAGCTTCTGCGAGGTCATCATCCTGAGGAACGTAAGCGACAACGAGAGCATCGCAAGTCTGATGGGCAGCTGCACCAACGCCCACTACTTCCAGACGGCGGTGGATGTGAGCACCCAGCTCGATGAGCTTACAAGGATAATCATGGTCCTGTTCTCAATAGCCTTCGTGATGATCCTTGTGCTTCTTATGATCATGTTCGGCCTGAGGAAGGGCTTCAGGATGGCCCTTGCACCATACAGCATGCTTGTGGTGACGATCTGCGCTTCGTGGATCTTCGGTCTGAAGATAGACTTCTTCTACGCAGTCGGGATGGTCCTGGTTGTTGGCCTTGGCCTTGACTACATAGTCTTTGCCTGCGAGGGAGGCAGGGGAAGCTCCAGAAAG
The DNA here is from genome assembly GCA_003456855.1 of Sphaerochaeta sp. Lineage (GTDB taxonomy): Bacteria > Spirochaetota > Spirochaetia > Sphaerochaetales > Sphaerochaetaceae > UBA9732. Next base: position 2,039 of record DMOO01000100.1, on the reverse strand, counting down.
GCGATACTCATGTCGTTCATAACAACGGAGCTGAGCTTCGGAACACTGCTGTTCAGCTCGTTCAAACCAGTGCATATCTTCGGGCTTTCAGTCTTTGTCGGAATACTGGCCGCGTTCCTGTTCGCGATGGCCTCAGTGAGGGATGGAAAATGAGAAAAAAGACGATATTCATAATCTGCGCCATCATAATAGGACTTTGTTTGACAAGTTCGTGCTCCATCACAAGGAAGGTCTCCGTCACTGACGGCCTTAGGATGGAGCTGCTTCCAGCCTCTGCGATAACTGAGCCGATCGATGCCTACCAGCTTATGGACGGGACCATCCCGGGCTACGGGGAGGCTGTGCTCGACAGCTATCTGGTGGCCGATGGCAACGGGATCGAGATGTACCTCTTCGCGCCTACCGGACAGACCATAGCGGTTGTGAGATATGACGGTGAGAAGGCCAGCATGGAATCCGAGTTCATACCCTACGGGGAAATGGCTGCAGCTTATATGGTCTTTGACATCCAGATGTGCTATTCTGATGCAAAGGCAATCGTGGATTCCGGGCTTGAGGTCACGGAGACCTTGGGCGAGGAGAGAGACAGGATAATCTCATACAAGGGGGAGATCCTCTACAAGATTCGCTATGTAGGAAACACCTGCACGTTGGAGAACATCCAGCGGGCATATTCATATACACTTGAGACACTGGAATAGGAGATGTGGAAAATGGTTAAGTCGTTGGACAAGAAATGGAAGGAGCTGCTGTTCTCAGCCTCCGGACTCGGACCGAACTTCATGATGGTTCTCATGGGCGCATACTACACTGATGCCCTGAACCCTGTTGCCCTTGGTGGAGGGGACACCTTCCAGGCCATCATGGCCGGGACATGCTTCATAGTCCCTGCACTGTTCCCGATTCTATATGCAATCGGAAAGATCTTCGATGGTATCATCGACATCCCGTTTGCCCATATCACCGACACGCTTACAACCAAGTTCGGAAGAAGAAGACCACCGATTCTGGTGTCCTTCATCCCGATGGTCCTTTCATATGCAATGTGCTGGATCCCGATCGGCGGTGCAGAGAACACAATGCTCAACACCATCTGGGTCATGTTCTGGTGCTTCGTGTTCTTCGCGGCCTACACGATGTGTCTGATCTGCTTCTACGGAAGCCTCTCGACCACATGCACCGACGAGCCTCAGAGAATGAGGGTCTCAGGCTACAAGAGCTTCTTCGACACGATCAACTACTGCATAGTCTACGCACTGGTCCCTCTGCTTCTTGACGTCTTCAAGATGCACATCGACAAGTTCGCGCTCACCTGCCTGCCTATCATGTGCACCATCCTGATCCCTGTATTCATGATCAAGGAGGGCGAGAAGTACGGCCATCCTGAAGGCCCTGCACTTGACTCCAAGAAGGTTCCTGTCTTCAAGAGCGTCAAGCTGGTCCTCGGAAGCCCGGTCTACAAAAGATGGCTGATCGTCGAGTGTCTGACGGTTGCTGTCCTGCAGCTCTTCCTGGTGTCCATGAACGCCATGATGATCGGAAGCCTCGGCTTCAACGGTCTCCAGATGGCATTGTGCAACACAGCGGCGTTCGCCCCGGTTCCCATAATGCTTTACCTGTTCAACAAGCTTAAGCAGAAAAAGGGCACAAGGTTCGCCTACCAGACCTGTCTTGGCGCCTTCGCGATCGGAATGCTTGCATTCTTCGTCGACTCCAAATTCGTCATGGGTGAGAACAACGTGCCTGCGCAGATGGTCGTTGCAATCGTGGGCGGTGTCATCGCATCCTGGGCAATCGGAACCTTCTTCATGATGCCTTACATGGCAGCCTCCTCGGTCTCAACCGTCGAGCGCAAGATCTACGGCATCAACCACAGCGCCATGTACTTCGCAGGTGAGGCACTGTGCACCTCGATCGTCGGTGCCCTTGCAGGATCGCTTGTCTATGAGAACATCAAGATGCTCTTCATCTCCAAGGCTGCAAAGGGAATCGTCTACGCAGGGAACTATGCCCTTGCAGCAGAGAAGTTCGGCGTTGCT
>DMOO01000081.1 GCA_003456855.1 Sphaerochaeta sp. | reverse complement strand
GAAGGAGAGACAAAGCTCCAGAAGATGACCGACTCCTACATTGCCAAGATCAATGATGTCCAGACAGGCAAGGAGAAGGAGATCATGGAGATCTGATGCATCTAGGACTAATCATGGACGGGAACGGCCGCTGGGCAAAGCAGCGGTCACTCCCAAGAGCCGCAGGACACCTTGAGGGACTTAAGACCTGCAAGAGGATAGTCGTTGCAGCCATCAAGCTGAAGATCGACGTCCTCACCCTCTATGTATTCTCGACTGAGAACTGGAAGCGCCCAAGCCAGGAGGTCAACTATCTGATGGGCCTTATGGCCAAGAAGCTTCCGGGAGAGATGAAGTTCTACAAGGAGAACGGCATAAGGATTCTGTTCAGGGGTGACATAAGCGCACTGCCTGAGGAAGCCAGGGCCGGAGTCTCCAAGACGGTTGAGGAGACCAAGGACGGTGACAAGATCACTGTGGTCCTTGCAATCAACTACGGCGGACAGGACGAGATCGCCCGCGCCTGCAACCGCTTCATAGCCAACAACCCAGGGAAAGCCATAACAGTCGAGGACATCCAGAGAAATCTGGACGTTCCTGAGATTCCCGCCCCGGATCTCATTGCCAGAAGCGCAGGAGAGATGCGCCTGAGCAACTTCATGCTCTGGGACAGCGCCTATGCGGAGTTCCTCTCCATAGACGACCTGTGGCCTGACTGGGGAGAGGAACAGCTCAAGCTGTGCCTGGATGCACTTTCGAAGAGAGTGCGCAAGTTCGGTGGCCTTGTGACAGAGCAGCCGAAAGAGCAGACACAAACAAAATAAGAAATAGACAGGGACAAAAAAGGGAGACAGGAGATCATAAATGGAGAAAAACCTTAGAGACAGATTGATCACAGTCGGAATAGGAATCCCTGCTGTTCTTTCAATGATATTCTTCGTACCTCACTACAACTACATCCTGTTCAGCATACTTGCCATGGCCATGGGGCTTCTGGGAAGCCTTGAGATGAGCAAGCTGCTGTTCGGAAAGCACACTATCCTTTCATACCTTGCGGCGCTTATCCCTGTGATCCAGTACTTCCAGGGCGTGTTCAAGTTCAATGCCCAGATCCCGGACCTCTGCTTCGTGCTTCTGATCCTCTGGTCCTTCAGCCTGGAGATCAAGTTCGGAGAGAAGGACGACTTCAAGGAGTCCCTTGAGACCTCGGCAAAGAACTGCATCCTTGTCCTGTATCCGGGATACTTCGTCTCATTCATCCTGAGGTTCCTTGCACTGGACGGAGTCACAAGCTATGCAGTAATCCTCTATCTGGTGCTTGCCTTCGGAAACGACGTCTTCGCCTATGTATGGGGACGCCTGTTCGGCAAGAACAACAAGGGCATCTTCAAGGTGAGCCCCAAGAAGAGCGTTGCAGGCTATGTGGGAAGCTTCTTCACGGCAATAGCGCTTTCAATCGGCTACTGCGCCCTTTTCAAGAACCATCTGCCGGAGATCAATCTGGCATACCAGATCTTCCTTGGAGCTGCAATCAGCATCACAGCCAACATCGGAGACCTCATCGAGAGCGTCTTCAAGAGATCCGCAGGTGTGAAGGACTCGGGAAACATCTTCCCGGGCCGTGGTGGAGCTCTGGACAGCATGGACTCCCTGATCTCCAGCGCACCTGTGTTCTTCATAATCTTCAGCATGATACTCGGGGTGGCATAAGACATGAGAAGCGTCACGATTCTTGGAATTACAGGCAGCATCGGAACAACTGCGCTGCGTGGAGTCTCTGATTTCCGTGACAGCATCACAATCAACGCAGCCTCGTGCAACAGCAGAGTCGATGATGCAATCGACCTCTGCCTAAAGAACAACATAAGGAACCTCTGCATCACAGATCCGAATGCAAAGGAGCCGGCAGACACCCACCAGATCAAAATCTGGCGCTCTCTTGAAGAGATGCTCTCCCAGGTGCATTCCGACATGGTTCTGAACGGAATCGCCGGTTCTCCGGGCCTTGAGGCCTCTTTCATGGCAATGGAGGCCAAGAGCGACCTTGCACTGGCAAACAAGGAGTCTGTAGTCCTTGGCGGAAACCTCCTGTTCCAGAAAGCAAAGAAGGAAGGGATCAGGATCATCCCTGTTGACAGCGAGCACAGCGCCATAGACGAGCTTCTGATCCAGAGCGGAAAGGAGAACGTCGACAAGCTGGTCATAACAGCAAGCGGCGGCCCTTTCAGGAACAGACCCATCGAGGAGCTCGATGACATAACACCTGAGGTCGCAGCCAACCATCCTACATGGAGGATGGGCCCGAAGATCTCGATCGATTCATCGACCCTTGCAAACAAGGGCCTTGAGGTCATAGAGGCTCACTACCTCTTCGGCTTCGATGCAGACCACATAGAGGTCGTCATCCATCCTCAGAGCGTAGTCCACTCGATGGTCAGGACTTTAAGCGGCCAGGTCTACGCCCAGATGTCACCGCCTGACATGGTCTTCCCCATCATGCGCGCCCTGCTCTGGCCCCTCGTGGAGAGACAGGTCGGAAAGGCCCTGGACTTCACCAACCTTGACCTTGCATTCAGAAAACTTGACCCGATAAGGTTCCCGTTCGTGCCCGATGCCTTCGAGTGCGTGCGCCTTGAGGGAAGCTACCCCATCGTCTACAACACTGCAAACGAGGTCGCTGTGGCCTCGTTCAGAGAACACGGTATAAAGTACACCCAGATACACGACGTCGTCAGGAAGGCCCTGGACCACGACTGGAGCGAAGCCCCATCCTCTTTGGAGGAGATAGAGGACGTCCAGAGAAAGGTTGTGGAGCTTCTGGGATGAACTTCACTGTATTCGGCATAACCATCACCTGGTCATGGATAGTCTCCTTCCTGATAGGACTCCTTGGAATCGGGGTCATGATCTGGGTCCACGAGCTCGGCCATGCCTTCGCAGCCAGGATCTGCGGGATAAACGTCGAGCGCCTCAGCTTCGGCTTCGGGCCACCGATCATCAAATGGAGACACAAGGACACCCAGTTCGTCATTGCGGCGATCCCCTTCGGCGGAGCCTGCAAGATGAGCGGCGGTGACGACATCCAGAACGCCATTACCCAGCACAAGAAGAGAATAGAGAGCGCAGAGGACGGCTCGATCTGGTCTGTGGGACCAATCAAGAGAATCATAGCCTACGCCGCAGGCCCGATTGCCAACATGCTCTTCGCCTTCCTCTGCTACGCCCTTCTGATGACCATGCCGACTCTGATCGGTACCTACCCGTCAAAGGTCGTCCTCTCGAACGACTACCCTGCTCTCTACAACCTTGAGAGCACAGCAGCCTCGGAGGCCGGCATGATGACAGGCGACACGATAGTCGCTGTCGAGGACATCGAGGTATCAAACTACACCGAGATGCAGCATGCCCTGGCCCAGTTCAAGACGGCCGAGACTGTGAAGATCCAGACCAAGCGTGGCACCTTCTACGTTCATCCACGTGATGGCGTCTACGGCTTTCTGCCCTTCCAGGAGCCGATAGTAGGCCACGTGAACAACGACACACCAGAGAAGAAGGCAGGCCTCAGATCCGGTGACAAGATCACCAGCATCAACGGAAAGAGCGTTAACAACATGATGGACCTGATCGAGGCCGCCTACACCAGCGACTTCATCACCATGACGGTCCTGAGAAACGACGAGAGCCTCACCATCGAGTTCGAGAACCCCTCCCAGGGACTCAACTTCACGCTCAGACAGCAGACGATGAAGATAAAGGGGACGAACTTCTTCAAGGCCCTGTGGGTCTCAGGACGCGAATGCTTCACAATCCTAAAGGGAACACTGAACGCCTTCTTCGGCATGCTGAGGCGTGACAAGGAGGCCAACGACAGCATAAACGGCACCTTCACGGCCTCGCAGAGCATAGGAATGCTAACAACCCGCGGCTTCGCCCACGGCTTCAACAGCGGGCTCAGAACAGTGCTCTACCTGCTTGCCAGCGTGAGCATCTCCCTTGCAGTGGCAAACCTGCTGCCCATTCCCGCCCTGGACGGAGGTCTGATCCTGGTGAGCCTTGCAGAGCTCATAACCAGACGCACCTTCCACCCGAAGATGTACCTCTCCATGCAGATAGTGGGTACCATCATGATAGCCCTGTTCTTCGTGTTCAGAGCGATAATGTCATTCTTCTAGAATGGTTCAACGTATCACAAGCCAATAGCCATCACGCCTGGAGCCCACCCTTTCTATGTATTTCTTGTCCTGAAGTGATGAAAGAGCCCTCTCGACTGTTCGCTTGGAGACATCCACCTTGGATGAGATGCTCTCTGCAGTCTCTCTGCCGTCCTGCACAAGAAGCTTCAGAACAGCCTTCTCAGTCTTGGTCAAACCGACATCATAACCGACATTTGATTCATATGTACCGACAGTCTCACCGACAGACTCTACCATGGAGAAACTGAACGGTATTGTGCAGCGGATGTAGTTGTCCGTGATCTCAAAAGCCTGTTTACCATACTTCTTGACTATTGTCGGGACTCCATGGCCTGTATGCTCTGAGATCTCCATGTTCAGGAAGATCCTCATCAGGGTCGTGTTTCTGGGTTTGCTTATTCCACTGAAGAACTCCTCCCTTGTCAGACCTTTGGGTAGACCTCCGTGGGACAGAATCTCTATCCTGTCGTTGAACATCGACACCAGAGGCTCCGTCTGGGTCCAGTCGTTGTGGACGATGGCATTTATCAGCGCCTCATCGACACAGTCCATGTCAAACAGATAGGTATCCCTCCTGGGAC